>JADGRS010000338.1 GCA_017880705.1 Burkholderiales bacterium | reverse complement strand
GCCGCGGCGAGCGGCGCGATGTACATGCCCTTCGAGATCTACAGCTGGCTTCACCGCCACCACTGGCACGCCGCGCTCGCGTTCCTGCTGAACCTCATCGTCGTCATTTTCATGATCTATGCGCTGATCCGACGACGGAAATTGGTGTCAGGTACGAATTTTTAATTCGTACCTGACACCAATTAATTTCACCAGACGCGGCAGCGCTTGTCGCCGACCATCGGCTGGCCCTTCTGGCAGGCGAAGGCCTGCTGGAACTCGGGCAGGTTCACCATGAGGCCGTTCACGCGGTACCTGGCCGGAGAATGCGGATCCGTTCGCGCCTTCACGCGCTGGTTCTCGGGTCGGTCGTTGTCGCACGCCCACTGCGAATAGCCGATGAAGAAGCGCTGCTCGGGCGTGAAGCCGTCGCGGGGAGCCAATGCCTGGCCGGCGGTCTCGGCCTTCCACGCCATCCACGCGAGGATGAGGCCTCCCAGGTCGGCGGTGTCCTCGCCCAGCGTGAGCCTGCTGTTGATCTTCAGGTCGTCGACGATCGTGTACTGCGCGTACTGGTCTTCGATGCACTGCGCGCGCTCCTCGAACGCCGCGGCATCCTTCGCGGTCCACCAGTCCTTCAGGTTGCCCTTCGCGTCGAACTTGCGGCCTTCGTCGTCGAAGCCGTGGGTGAGCTCGTGGCCGATGGTGCCGCCGGTGTTGCCGTAGTTGGGCGCGTCGTCCATCTTCGGGTCGTAGAGGGGCGGCTGCAGCACGCCCGCCGGGAAGTTGATGTCGTTCATCTGCGCGTTGTAGTAGGCGTTGACGGTGGGAGGCGTCATGCCCCATTCGCCGCGGTCCAGGGGCTTGCCGATCTTCGCGAGGTCGCGGCGCGACTCGAAGAGCTGTGCGCGCTCGACGTTGCCGAAGAAATCGCCGCGCTTCACGGCGATCGCCGAGTAGTCGCGCCAGCGGTCGGGGTAGCCGATCTTGTTGACGAGCGTGTGCAGCTTTTCCCGCGCACGCTTCTTGGTGGCCGGTCCCATCCAGTCCAGACCCTGGATGTCCTTCCTCATCGCATCCTCCACCTGGCGCGTCATGCGCAGCGTCTTCGCCTTGAGCTCCGGGCTGAACGCGCGGCGCACGAACTCCTGCCCGAGGGCTTCGCCGAGCTGGTTGTCGACGAACGCCACGCAGCGTTTCCAGCGCGGGCGAAGCTCCGGGACGCCGCGCAGCGTCTTGCTGAAGAATTCGAAATTCTCGTTCACGAAGGTGGAGGAAAGCACCGGCGCGGAGGCGCGCGCCACGTGCCAGCGCAGGTACGTCTTGATGTCGTCGAGGCTGCGATCCCCGAGCTCCTTCGCGAACGCCTTGAAGAACTCGGGCTCGGTCACGTTGAAGCTGCGCGCATTCGCGAGGCCGAGCGTCTTGAGGTAGGCCGGCCAGTCGAAGCCGGGCGTCACCGCGGCGAGCCCCTTCGCATCGACCTTGTGGAAGAGCTTGTAGGGATCGCGGCGGTCGACGCGATCGAGGGAGGCATGCGCGAGATTCGTCTCCATCGCCATCACGGTCGCGGCATTGGCTCGCGCCGAATCCGGAGAGTCGCCGAGAAGCTCGAACATGCGCGCGACGTGCGCGAGGTACTGCGCGCGGATCTCCTTCGACTTCTCGTCGTCCTTCACGTAGTAGTCGCGATCGGGAAGGCCGAGGCCGCCCGCGCTCGCGAAGGCGATCACCTTGAGCGAATCGGCGAAATCCTGGTTGGAGCCGAAGCCGAAGAAAAGGCCGCCGTCGCCCGTCTCGAGGTGCAGCCGGGCGAGGGCCGCGGGAAGGTCGCCCTTCGCCTTCATCGCGGCGATGGCCTCGAGATAAGGCCTCAGGGGCTCGATGCCGCGCGCCTCGACCGCCGCTTCGTCCATGCACGCGGAGAAATAGTCGCCGATCTTCCGTTGCACGGGGGTTCGCCCCGCGGTCTGCTCCGCGAGGCCCTGGAGGATGCCCCACAGGTAGCGCTGGTTGTCCAGGGCGAGCCTGCGATACACGTCCCAGCTCGCCTGGTCCGCGGGAATCGGATTGGCCTTCTTCCACCCGCCGCACGTGTACTGGTAGAAGTCCACGCAGGGGTCGGCGTTTCGGTCCATGGCCTCGAGGTCCAGTCCCGGCGTGTAGGGCAACGACGTGAGAGGCGTGTCGCCCGCCCCTGCCGCGAGGGATGCGAGGGCGAGGGCGGCGAGGGCGGCGGCGAATTTGCGCATGGGAAGGAGCCTTGAAAAGGAAGCAGAGTCTATGGGCGCCGGCGCGATTGTGCGCGCCGTGCAACGACCGGTAAAGAACGGCAGGGCCGCCTCGCGGGAGCCCGCCAGGGCGCTCCCGGTAGGATATGGGGGTGAAGATCCTCGAGATCCGGGAAAAGACGCTTCCGATAGCTTCTCCCATCCGCAACGCGTACATCGATTTCAGCAAGATGACGCTGAGCCTGGTCGCCGTCATCACCGACGTCGTTCGCGATGGCGGCAGGGTCGTCGGATACGGATTCAATTCCAACGGCCGCTACGGGCAGGGCATGCTCATGCGCGAACGCTTCATCCCGCGCATTCTCGAGGCCGATCCCGCCTCGCTCCTGGCCGAGGGCGGCGAAAACCTCGACCCGCATCGCATCTGGTCGTGCATGTTCACCAACGAAAAGCCTGGCGGCCACGGCGAGCGCTCCGTGGCGATCGGCACCATCGACATGGCGGTGTGGGACGCGGTGGCGAAGATCGCCGGCTTGCCGCTCTTCGAGCTTCTCGCGCGGCGCTACGGCAACGGCACTCCCGGCCGGCGCGTGTTCGTCTACGCGGCCGGCGGCTACTACTATCCCGGCAAGAACGACGACCAGCTCAAGCGCGAGATGACGAGCTACCTCGAGCGCGGCTACAGTGTCGTGAAGATGAAGATCGGCGGGGCCACGCTCGCCGAGGACCAGCGCCGCATCGAGGCCGTGCTCGGCATTCTCGGCGCGGGACAGCGCCTGGCGGTCGACGCCAACGGCCGCTTCGACCTCGACACCGCGATCGCGTACGCGAAGGTGCTCTCGCAGTACGACCTCTTCTGGTACGAGGAGGCGGGCGATCCCCTGGACTACGAGCTGCAGGCCGCGCTCGCGGCGCACTACGCGAAGCCCATGGCCACCGGCGAGAACCTCTTCTCGATGCAGGACGCGAGAAACCTCGTGCGCTACGGCGGCATGCGCCCCGACCGCGACTGGCTGCAGTTCGATTGCGCCTTGAGCTACGGGCTGGTCGAGTACCTGCGCACGCTCGACATGCTGCGCGCGAACGGCTGGTCGCCCTCGCGCTGCATTCCCCATGGCGGCCACCAGATGTCGCTCAACATCGCGGCGGGCCTCGGCCTCGGCGGCAACGAAAGCTACCCCGATCTCTTCCAGCCGTTCGGCGGCTTTCCCGACGGCGTGCGCGTGGAAAACGGCTACGTTGCGATGCCCGACCTGCATGGCATAGGATTCGAGGGTAAGTCCGACCTCTACAAGGTGATGATGGAGCTGAGCGCGTGAACAGATGAGCCCCGGCGTGCGCCGCGATCTCCTGCTTGGAGGGTCCGTCGTCGCGGTCGGGATCGGGCTATTCGCCTTCGCGATCTTCGGCGCGGATGAAGGCTTTCGCGCGCCGCGCTGGGTGGTCGCCGCCGTCGCGATCACGTTCATCGGATGCGGCGCCATCCCGCTGCGCAGCGCGATCGAGGAGGGCGGCATTGTTCCCGACAACCTCTACGCGCATCTGGCCGTGGCCGCGTTCTTCGCGATCGTCGCCCTGGCGTTCGCGTGGATGATTGCGGCCGTGGGGCCGGAAGGCGTCTCGCTCGACACGCCGCTGACGCTTCCCCGCGACGTCGAGCCAGTCGCCGGTGCCGCCGCTGACCAGG
>JADGRS010000337.1 GCA_017880705.1 Burkholderiales bacterium | reverse complement strand
GATCAGCTTTTTGTTCATCAGAATCTCCTTTGTTGAAGTGAGGCCTTGATTGCTTATGCGATTTCTTTGGGAACCTCGTGGGGAATTTGTCGCCCCGATATTTGGAACTTCCCCGAATTCTTTTTGAGAAGCCATCCGCATGATGCCAAAGGCAATGCGCTGACTCAAGCTGTTTTTCGCCTTTCATGCAACAAACGACGCCCCTTGTTGCTGGTTCACAACAAGCCTAATTCGGCTTAAAAAAAAGCCTTTCGAGCTCGCGGCCAGGGTCCGGGGCCGCCATGAAGGCGCCACCGACTAAGTATGCGCTCACTCCCGCTCGCCTCAACCGCTCCACATCCTGCGGCGTGCCGATTCCGCTTTCCGTGATGAGCAGGCGCTCCGAAGGCACCTGGCCACGCAGCGAAAGCGTCGTTTCGAGATGGGTCTCGAAGCTCCGCAAGTCGCGATTGTTGATTCCGATCAAGGCAGTAGCCAAGGTCAGGGCGCGTCGCAGCTGGTCCGCGTCGTGGCATTCCACCAGGACGTCCAGGCCGATCCCGTGCGCCTCGGCTTCGAGGGCCCGGAGCTCGTCGTCGGGTAACGCGTCCATGATCAGCAGGATGCAATCGGCACCCCAGGCCCGCGACTCGTGGACCTGGTAGGGATCGAGCATGAAGTCCTTGCGTAGCACCGGAATGGAGCACGAAGCGCGCGCGAGACTCAGATCCCCGGGGGAGCCGCCGAAGAATTCGCGATCCGTGAGGACCGAAAGGCAGGCCGCGCCATGCCTCTCGTAGGAGGCCGCGATTCGTTCGGGATCGAAATCGGCGCGGATCAGGCCCTTGCTCGGGCTCGCTCGCTTGATTTCGGCGATGACTGCGCTCCTGCCCGCCGCGATCTTCGCGCGAAGCGCCCTCTCGAAGCCGCGCGGCGGGGTCGCCTCGCGCGCCCTGCGCTCGATCTCGTCACGGGAAATGCGGCGCCGGGCCTCATCGACCTCGGCGCGCTTCGCCGCGAGAATTCGCGTGAGGACGTCGGACACTTCAGGAAGCCTTGGCGAGCTTGCGCGTGAAGCGCACGAGCTCATCGAGCCTGGCGCGCGCGGCGCCCGACGCCAGCGCCTCGCGGGCCGCGGCGACTCCGTCCCAGAGGCTCGGCACGACACCCGCGACGTAGAGCGCGGCGGCCGCATTGAGAATGACCACGTCGCGCGACGGCCCGGGCTCGTTCGCGAGGACCGCCTCCACGCGCGCCTTTGAATCGGCCGCGTCCTTCACCTGGATGGATTCGATGGGCGCGACGTCGAGTCCGAACTGCTTCGGCTCGATGGTGTACTCCGTGATGAAGTCGTGCTTGAGCTCCGCGACGTAGGTGGGGCCGGTGATCGTGATCTCGTCGAGCCCTTCGTGGCCGTGCACGGTGAGGACATGGCGGCTGCCGAGCATCTTCAGGACGCGGGCCTGGATGCCGACGAGATCCGGATGGAAGACTCCCATCACCTGGTTGGGCGCACCGGCGGGATTGGTGAGCGGCCCGAGGATGTTGAGGATCGTGCGCATGCCGAGGTCCTTGCGGACCGGCGCGGCGTGTTTCATCGCGGGATGATGGTTCGGCGCGAACATGAATCCGACGCCCACCTCGCGAAGCGACTGTGCGACCTGGTCGGGCGTGAGCGCAAGATTCACGCCGAGGGCCTCGAGGACGTCCGCGCTTCCCGACTGCGAGGAAACCGAGCGGCCGCCGTGCTTCGCCACGCGCGCGCCGCCCGCCGCCGCCACGAACGCCGCGGTCGTGGAGATGTTGAAGGTGTGCGCCTTGTCGCCTCCGGTGCCGCAGGTGTCGACGAGATGGTCGAGGCCCGAGGAGTCGACCTTCGTCGAGAATTCCCGCATCACCGACGCTGCGGCCGCGATCTCGGAGACCGATTCGGTCTTCACGTGCAGCCCCATGAGAATCGCGGCGAGCTGCACCGGCGGCACCTTTCCTTCCATCACCTGGCGCATGAGATCGACCATCTCGTCGTAGAAGATCTCGCGCTTGTCGCAGAGGCGGTTGATCGCTTCGAGGGGCGTGAACATCGGCTTCATCCTTTGAGGAAGTTGCTGAGCAGCGCGTGGCCGTGCTGCGTGAGGATCGATTCCGGGTGGAACTGCACGCCCTCGATCGGCAGCGTGCGGTGCCGCACGCCCATGATCTCGCCATCCTCGGTCCACGCGGTCACCTCGAGCACGTCGGGGCAGCTCTCGCGCTCGATGGCGAGCGAATGGTAGCGGGTGGCGTCATAGGGCGTGGGCAGGTCGCGGAAGACGCCCGCGCCGGCGTGGTGGATGCGGGAGACCTTTCCATGCATGAGGGCCTTCGCGTGCACGATCCTCCCGCCGAACGCCTGGCCGATGGCCTGGTGCCCGAGGCACACGCCGAGAATTGGGATCCGGCCCGCGAAGCGGGGGATGAGCTCGAGCGACACGCCCGCCTCGTTCGGCGTGCACGGACCGGGCGAGAGAACGATCCGCTCTGGCGCGAGCGCCTCGATCTCGTCGACGCTGAGCTGGTCGTTGCGCACCACCTTCACGTCCTCGCCCAGCTCGCCGAGATACTGCACGAGGTTGTAGGTGAAGGAGTCGTAGTTGTCGATCATGAGGAGCATCTTCGTTCTCCTCAATCGAGCGAGGCGTCGAGGCCCGCGTGGACCTGCTCCGCCGCCGCTAGTACCGCGCGCGCCTTGTTGTTGGTCTCGAGCCATTCCATCTCGGGGACCGAGTCGGCGACGATTCCCGCGGCGGCCTGGACATACAGCGTCTTGTCCTTCACGACCCCCGTGCGAATGGCGATCGCGAGATCGAGGTTGCCGTTGAATCCGAGGTAGCCCGCCGCGCCCGCGTAGACGCCGCGCTTCTCGGTCTCGAGCTCGTCGATGATTTCCATCGAGCGCACCTTCGGCGCGCCAGTCACCGTGCCGGCCGGAAACGTCGCGCGCAGGAGCTCCATCGGCGTGAGCGAGGAAGGCACCTCTGCCTCGACGTTCGACACCATGTGCATCACGTGCGAATAGCGTTCCACCACCATCGTCTCCGTCACCTTGACCGAGCCGACTCTGGCGATGCGGCCCACGTCGTTGCGCCCGAGGTCGATCAGCATCAGGTGCTCCGCCCTTTCCTTCGGATCGGCGACGAGCTCGCGCTCCATCTCGAGGTCCTTGTCCGGAGTCGACCCGCGCTTCCTCGTGCCCGCGATGGGCCGCAGCGTCACCTTGTCGCCCTCGCGGCGCACCAGGATCTCTGGCGAGGCTCCCACCAGCTGGCAATCGCCGAAATCGAAATAGAACATGTACGGCGACGGATTGATCGAGCGAAGCGACCGGTAAAGGTTCACCGGCGAATAGGGAAAGGGCTGCGAGATGCGCTGCGAGATCTGCACCTGCATCATGTCGCCGTCGGTGATGTAGCGCTTGCAGCGCGCGACCGCATCGAGGAACGCGGCCTCGCCAATGTTGGATCGCGGCGCGTCCAGCGTCGCGTGCTTCTCGTGGGGCGGAAGCTCGGCGGGCTTGCGCAGCTGGACGCGCAGCTCGTGGAGGCGGCGCATCGCGCGCGCGTACGCGTCGGGCTTCGCCGGATCGGCGTACACGATGAGGTGCAGCTTTCCCGAAAGGTTGTCCACTACCGCGAGCTCCTCGGAAAGCAGCAGGCGGATTTCCGGCAGGCCGAGCGGGTCGGGCTTCGGCATGGGCTTCAGGCGCCCCTCGATGTAGCGCACCGTGTCGTAACCGAAATATCCGGCGAGGCCGCCCCCGAAACGCAGCTTCGGGCCGAGGGGCGCCGCGCGAAACGACCGGAGGTATTCGTCGATGAACTCGAGCGGATCGTCGACCACCGTCTGCTCGTAGCTTCCGCCGTCGCGCGCGAGCGAGACCTTGTG
>JADGRS010000336.1 GCA_017880705.1 Burkholderiales bacterium | reverse complement strand
GACGGTGATCGGTGCGACTTTCAATAGCTTTCTCCATTCTGTTGCCGTTCCATTGACGCACGTCGCGCTCTTTGGGTCGGTGCGATGCCGCACTCACTTCGGGCGCGCTCCAAACAGACCGTGCTCGAATCCTGTCGCGGCGGAGCCTTTTCGGCTAAAATTCGAGGTCGAATCCCAGGCGCGTAGCTCAGCTGGTTAGAGCACCACCTTGACATGGTGGGGGTCGTTGGTTCGAGTCCAATCGCGCCTACCAGTTTCTCGTTCCATGAATGAAAAGAAGCCGCTCGACGAGCGGCTTTTTTTGTACCGTCCGATTGAACTTTGCTCCCATCCCCATTCGCGCCGTCATCCTCGATCTCGACGGCACGGTCGCCGACACCGCGATCGAGATCGGCCTCGCGCTGAACGAGACGCTCGCGGAGCTCGGCTTTGCAGTGGTCTCGCTCGAGGCGGCGACGGCCCTCATCGGTCGCGGCGTGCGCTCGCTCGTGGAACGCGCTCTCGAAGCGGTGAACGGCGTCACGGAACTCGACCGGGCGGTCGAGCGCTTCGAGCGCCACTACGCGCGAATCGTCGGCACCCGCGCGACCCTCTTCCCCGGCGTGAAGGAAGGATTGCTCGCGCTTCGCGGCGCGGGCCACAAGCTCGGCGTCGTCACCAACAAGCCGCGCGCCTTCACCATGGCGCTGCTTCGCAACCTCGAGGTCGAAGCCTTGTTCGACGCGGTGATCGCTGGAGACGACGGCCTGCGTCGCAAGCCCTTCGGCGACATGCTCACGGCCGCCGCCAATGCGATGGGCGCGCGGATGGCCGAGACGCTGATGATCGGCGATTCCGACAACGACGTTCTCGCGGCGCGCGACGCGGGCTGCCTCGTGTGGTGCGTGCCCTACGGATACAACGAGGGACGCCCCCCGGAATCGCTGGAATGCGACCGGATGGTGGCGACGGTGCTCGACGCCGCGCATCTCCTTGGCGGGCGCTAGGGATGGCGCTGCCTTACTTCACCATCGGGCACTCCACGCGTTCGCTCGACGAGTTCATGGTTCTGCTGCGCGCGAGCAGCGTCGAACGGGTGGTCGACGTGCGCGCGATCCCGAGATCGCGGACCAACCCGCAATACAACGCGGACACGCTTCCCGGAGCGCTTGCGCAAAGCGGGTTCGACTACGAGCACATCGCCGCGCTGGGCGGCCTGCGCGGGAAGAAGCGCGCCGCCGCTCCCGACACGAACGCGTACTGGGAGAACGAGAGCTTCCGCAACTACGCCGATTACGCGGCGACGGAGGAGTTTCGCCAGGGGTTTGAGCGGCTTCGCGACGCGGGCGCGCTGCAACGTTGCGCCGTCATGTGCGCGGAGGCGGTGTGGTGGCGATGCCACCGCAGGATCATCGCGGACTATCTCCTCGCGGCCGGCGACGAGGTGTGGCACATCATGGGCGCGGACAAGGTCGAGCCCGCGAAGATGACACCCGCCGCGCGCCCCGTCCCGAACGGCTTGCTCGTCTATCCCTTCGAGCTCTCCTAGACGCGCTCGATCGCGAGCGCGATCCCCTGGCCCACGCCGATGCACATCGTGCAGAGCGCGAGCTTGCCGGAGGTGCGCTGCAACTGGTACATCGCCGTCGTGACGAGCCGCGCGCCCGAAGCGCCGAGCGGATGCCCCAGCGCGATCGCGCCGCCGTTGGGATTCACGTGCGCGGCGTCGTCGGGGATGCCCAGCTCGCGCAGCACCGCGAGCGCCTGCGACGCGAACGCCTCGTTCAGCTCGATCACGTCGAATTTCGCGATCGGAATGCCGAGCCGCGCCGCGAGCTTCTTCGACGCGGGCGCGGGGCCGATCCCCATGATGCGCGGCGCCACGCCGGCCGATGCCATGCCGAGGATGCGCGCGCGCGGCGTGAGGCCGTGCTTCTTCG
Organism: Burkholderiales bacterium; assembly: GCA_017880705.1. Taxonomy (GTDB): domain Bacteria; phylum Pseudomonadota; class Gammaproteobacteria; order Burkholderiales; family Usitatibacteraceae; genus Usitatibacter. Next base: position 1,987 of record JADGRS010000336.1, on the reverse strand, counting down.
CGGCCTCCTCGCTCGCGACGAGCGTGGCACAGCTTCCGTCGTTCACTCCCGAGGCATTCCCCGCGGTGATGCTGCCGCCCTCCTTCACGATCGGCTTCAGCCTCGCGAGCGCCTCGAGCGTCGTTTCGCGCGGATGCTCGTCCTGCGAGACGACGGTGCCATCGCCCTTCTTGGCGGGGACCGTGACCGGGACGATCTCCTGCGCGAGCGCGCCCGAGGCCTGGGCGGCGAGCGCGCGCTGCTGCGAGCGAAGCGCGAACGCATCCTGGTCGGCGCGCGAGACCTTGAAGTCGACCGCGACGTTCTCCGCGGTCTCGGGCATCTGGTCGATCCCGTGCGCCGCCTTCATCTTCGGGTTCACGAAGCGCCAGCCCAGGGTCGTGTCGTAGACGGCGCTGGCGCGCGAGAAGGCGCTGTCCGCCTTGGGCATCACGAAGGGCGCGCGCGACATGCTTTCGACGCCGCCCGCGATGCCGATGTGCGCCTCTCCCGAGCGGATCGCGCGCGCGAGCTGGCCGATCGCCTCCATCCCCGAGCCGCAGAGGCGGTTCACCGTCGCCCCTGGCACATCCACCGGAAGTCCCGCGAGCAGCAGCGCCATGCGCGCGACGTTGCGATTGTCCTCGCCCGCCTGGTTCGCGCAGCCGTAGATCACGTCGTCCAGCGCCTGCCAGTCCACCTTCGGGTTGCGGCGCGCGAGCTCGGCGATCGGAATCGCCGCGAGGTCGTCCGTGCGGATCGGCGAGAGAGCTCCGGCATAGCGGCCGAAGGGCGTGCGGATCGCGTCGCAAATGAAGGCATCAGGCATTTTGGTTGAGCTCCGCCGCGGCATGCCGCAGCGCGGGAAGAAACGTGGATTGGAATTGCTCGAGGGGCAGCAGCGATGCGTGGGTGCTCGCGTTGAGGGCGGCGATCACCTCGCCGCGAATGTCGGTGATGGGAACGGCGATCGAGCGAAGCCCCAGCTCGAGCTCCTGGTCGACGACCGAGAAGCCGTCGCGCCGGGCCGCGTCGATCGCCGCGCGAAGGGCTTCCTTGCCGACCACCGTGTGGGGCGTGTGCCGCGCGGCCTTCAGCTCGGCGAGATAGGTTCCGAGCTCCCTGGAAGAGAGGCCCGCCAGCAGCACGCGGCCGAGCGACGTGCAGTACGCGGGAAGGTGGCTCCCGATGCCGAGATCGACGGACATGATGCGGCGCGAGGCCTTGGACCGTGCGATGTACGCGATCTCGTCGCCCTCCAGGACCGCGACCGAGCTCGACTCGTGCAGCCGGTGGCTCAGCCGGTCGAGCACCGGCTGAGCCATCGCCACCAGCGGGATCGAGGAGAGGTAGGCGTACCCCAGGCTCAGCACCTTCGGCCGCAGCATGAACGTGCGGCGCTCCGGGTCGTGGCCGACATAGCCCAGCCGCGCCAAAGTGATGAGGCATCGCCGCACCGCCGCGCGCGGAATCGAGGTCTTGAGGCTCAGTTGCGAGATCGACTGCTGCGGCCGTTGCTGCGAGAACGCCTGGATGACGGCGAGCCCGCGGGCGAGCGAGGTCATGAAATCGGGGTCGGCGGCCATGGCCGCAAGATTGTGCGATAAACGAACACTCTGTCAATTATCGCCCTTGACGGTGCCTCGGCGCGCGTTCATGCTTCGGTCCACATAGAAGAATGCAAACATAAGGGGAGAGACTTGATGAAGAAGGCCGTCCTCGCGACGCTCGCGCTCCTGGTGGCGCCGGTCGCTCTCGCGCAGGAACCGGTCAAGGTCGGCATCGTCGCCCCTTTCTCCGGGGTCGCTGCCGACTACGGCAAGCAGATGGAAGGCGGCATCAAGGCCTGGTTCAAGCTGCACGGCGACACCGTCAACGGCCGCAAGATCCAGCTGCTGATCCGCGACACCACGGGCCCAAATCCCGAGATCGCCAAGCGCCTCGCCCAGGAGCTCGTCACCCGCGACAAGGTCGACTTCCTCGCGGGCTTCGGCTTCACGCCCGAGGC
>JADGRS010000053.1 GCA_017880705.1 Burkholderiales bacterium | reverse complement strand
ATGCGCCCAGGACCCACACGACGTACGCAGCGACTAGAATCGCGAACCACGGCATCGACATCCCCGCAGCATACTAAAATAGGCGCCATGACCGCCCGCCAACCGATTTCGAATCTCGAAGGCCTCGTTTCCAGGCAATGGGACGAGGACATAGTTCCCCAGCTCGTCGAGTACGTGCGCATACCGGCGAAGTCGCCGCACTTCGACCCCAGGTGGCGCGAGCACGGCCACATCGACGCCGCGGTTCGCCAGGCGCACGACTGGGTGAAGCGCCAGGCGGTGCGCGGCATGGTGCTCGAGGTGATTCGGCTCGAGGGGCGCACGCCCGTGATCTTCTTCGACATTCCCGCGAGCGGCGCCACCGCTTCGTCGAAGTCGGTGGTGCTCTATGGCCATCTCGACAAGCAGCCGGAGATGACCGGTTGGCGCGAGGGGCTCGGCCCGTGGATCCCGGTGATCGAGGAGGGACGCCTCTACGGACGCGGCGGCGCGGACGATGGTTACGCGGTGTTCGCCGCCCTGAGCGCGATCGCGGCCCTCGATGCCGAGGGCATCGCGCGCCCGCGTTGCGTGGGCTTGATCGAGACATGCGAAGAGAGCGGCAGCTACGACCTTCCCGAGTATTTGAATGTCCTTGCGCCGAGGATGGGAGATGTGGGCCTCGTGATCGCGCTCGATTCGGGCGCCGGCAACTACGACCAGCTCTGGGCCACGACGTCGCTGCGCGGGCTGGTGAACGGCACGCTTCGCGTGGATGTCCTCACCGAAGGGGTGCATTCGGGCGATGCGGGCGGGGTGGTGCCATCGTCCTTTCGCATCGCGCGCGCGCTCCTCGACCGCATCGACGATTCGCGCACGGGGGTGGTGAAGCCGCGCGAGTTCGCCTGCGAGGTCCCCGCCGACCGGCTCGCGCAGGCGAGCGAGGCCGCGCGGATTCTCGGCGACACCCTGTGGAAGCGCTTTCCGTGGGCGAGCTGCTGCGACGACGCGAGCACGCGCGTCTTCGCGGAGCCCCTCACGAAGGATCCCGTCGAGCTCATCCTCAACCGCACGTGGCGCGCGGCGCTCGCGGTGACGGGCGCCGACGGCTTGCCGGCGCTCGAGTCGGCGGGCAATGTGCAGCGGCCGCGCACCTCGCTCAAGCTCTCGCTTCGCCTGCCGCCGCTCATCGACGCCGAGGGCGCCGCCCGCGCCATGAAGAAGCTCCTCGAGGACGATCCGCCCTATTCGGCCGTCGTGGATTTCCGCCACGACTCGGCGGCGACGGGTTGGAACGCGCCTTCGACGGCGCCGTGGCTCGCGCAAGCGCTCGACCAGGCCTCCACGACGCTCTTCGGCAAGCCCGCCGCGTACGTGGGCGAGGGCGGCACGATTCCCTTCATGAGCATGCTCAACGCGAAATTCCCCTCCGCGCAGCTTCTCGTCACCGGCGTGCTCGGTCCCAAGTCGAACGCCCACGGACCCAACGAGTTCATCGACATCGCCTACGCCAAGAAGATCACCGCTGCGACCGCGATGGTGATCGCCGCGATGGCCTGATCATTCCGCGGCCACCGTGGCGCCCGCGAGGGCGGCGATCTGCGACCAGTCCATGGGGCGGCCGATGAGCATGCCCTGCGCGCGGTCGCAGCCGAGCGCCGCGCTGACGGTCTTTTCTTCCTCGGTCTCGACGCCGCTCGCGATCACGGTGAGGCCGAGGTTCCTCGCGAGCGCGCCCACGGCGCCGACGATCGCCGCGCACTCGGGCTTGTCGCGGCAGCTGCTGACGAGCGACTTGTCGATCTTCACCGCCTGGACCGCGAAGCCGCGCACCAGGCCGAGCGACGAATAGCCGGTGCCGAAGTTGTCGATGGCGGTGTGCAACCCGATCGCCTGCAGCGCGCGAAACGTCCGAAGCGTCGCATCCGACTCCTGCATGAGCGCGGGCTCGGCGATCTCGAGGCGCAAGCGCGGCGCTTCGACCCCGTGGGTTCGCAACGCCTGCGAGATGCCCGCCACGAGGTCGTGATGCTGCAGTTGGCGCGCGGAGATGTTGAGCGAGAGCTGCACGTCAACCCCGAGCTCCTGCCACGCCTTCAGGTCGGCGAGCGCGCGCTGCAGCACCCAGTCGCCGATCTCGATGATGCTGCCGTTCTCCTCCGCGAGGGGAAGGAACTCCGCGGGCAGGATCACGCCCGTGCCGGGATCGCGCCAGCGCAGCAGCGCCTCGACCGTCTTCAGCGCGCCGGTTGCAGTCTCGACCTCGGGCTGGTAGTGCAGGAAGAATTCCTGGCCCTCGAGGGCATGGCGCACGCGCTTCTCGAGCTGCGAGCGCTCGACCGTGATGCGGTTCAGCTCCGGCGAGTAGAACTGGAAATTGTTGCGGCCGCGCTCCTTCGCCTGGTACATCGCGGCGTCGGCGTTCTTCACCAGGGTCTCGACGTCTTCGCCGTCGTCGGGAAAGCTCGCGATGCCGACGCTTCCCGACACCGTCACCTCGCGCCAGTCGAGCAGCATGGGGCGCTCGAGGAAGGAGAGGACCTTCTGCGCGACGACCATCACCTCCTCGGGGCCGCGATGCTCCTCGATCAGCACCACGAACTCGTCGCCGCCCATGCGCGCCACCAGGTCGCTCTGGCGTACCGCGGCCTTGAGGCGCGCCGAAATGCTCTGCAGCAGCAGGTCGCCGGCCGCGTGGCCGAGCGAATCGTTCACTTCCTTGAAGCGGTCGAGGTCGACGAACAGCACGGAGAGGCGCCCCTCGCGGCGGCGCGCCGTGCGCACCGCGCGGTCGAGCGACTCGAGGAACACCGCGCGATTGGGAAGCCCGGTGAGCGGGTCGTGCATGGCCTTGCGCCGCATGTCTTCCTGCATGCGCTTGCGATCGTCGATGTTGGCGAGCGCGACCAGCAGGCCGACGACGCCGCCGTAGCGGATCGGCTGCGCCGATAGCAGCAGCCAGAACTCGCGGCCGTTGGAGTCCTTGAGACGCACCTCGTAGTCGCGCACCGACCCGTGCCGCGAAAGCGCCTCGGGGAGCGCCGCGCGGATCTCCGGGTCGGCGTGGAAATCCGCGAGCGACCGGCCGTGCATCGAATCGGCGGTCAACGAGAACTGCTGCAGGGCGCGCTCGTTGGCGTACATCAGCAGCTGGTCGCCGGCGCGAACGATGAGAAGCGGCATCGGCGCCGACTCCACCAGGTGGCGCAGCTGCGACTCGCTTTCGCGCAGCGTCTCCTGCAGCTTCTCGTTCTGCGCGACGAAGCGCTGGGAGATCATGATGCCCGCGACCAGCAGCACGCCCGCGAGGGTGAGCATTCCGGCGAGCAGGATCGATTGCGCCTGGCGCTGCGCCTCGCCGAGAGTCGCGGCGATCGCATCCTCGAGGCGCGTGAGCGTCGCGTTGAGGCCCGTGATGCGCTGCACGAGCTCGTCTCGTTGCGCCTGGTCGATCGCGGCACTCCCCTTGTGAAGCTCGCGTCCGATCGCGTTCAAGTCGTCGATGTGCGCGTCGGCGCGTTCCCACAGGAATACCGCCTGCTGCACCGGGGGGAAATTGCGGAAGCGGCGGTAGAGCGTCACCATCGCGTCGATGTCCGCGGGATGGTTGCGGCCCGCCACGAAGCCCGCGCGCACCGCCGCGAAGTCGGGTTCGTCCCGGGCGAGCTCGAGGCGCGCCCTGCGATCGCCGATGGGAACGGCGATGGCGCGCTCGAACGCCTCGTATTGGTCCTCGTCGCGCGTGAGCGCGTATCGCGAAAGGTGGAACGCCGCGTCCTTCTGCGCGCGCGACCATGCGCCTTCCGCGCCGACGAAGGCGCGCCCCGCCGAAAGGAGCTCGAGGCTGTAGACCGCGGCGGCCAGGAGGCACAGGACGATGCCGACGAACAGCCACACGATGACCACCAGCCGGCGGCCGCGCGGAATCGAGTCGAAATCGGTGAACGGGCGAAACTTTGCGGTCATGACGCCGCTGCTCTCCTGATGGTCTTGTCAGCCCGTCGAGGCGCATCAGCCTCACAAGGTTGGATCGGACTACATGAGCAGCGTTCGTTCCAGATGTTCGTTACGGCTAATTCATTGATTTTATAGATAGAACTAACGCTCCCAATCCAAGGTGGGAATGGCGGGATGCCCCTGCCCGGCATAGTTTGCCCCTCTGGTGACGCGGCCCGCTAAAATTCGCCCATGACTACCCACTCCGTACGATCCATTCTCCGCGGCACGGCACCCGCCTCCGAGCCCGTCACCGTCAAGGGCTGGGTGCGAACCCGGCGCGATTCGAAAGCGGGCCTTTCGTTCGTGCACGTCTCCGACGGCTCCGCATTCCATCCCGTTCAGGTCGTCGCGCCCGCGACGCTCGCCAACTACGCGTCGGAAATCCAGAAGCTCACCGCGGGATGCTCCGTGGAAGCGACCGGCACCATCGTGCCTTCGCCCGCGAAGGGCCAGCCCTTCGAGATGCAGGCGACGGACCTCAAGGTGATCGGCTGGGTCGACGATCCCGACACCTATCCGATCCAGCCCAAGCCGCACACGATGGAATTCCTGCGCGAGGTGGCTCACCTGCGCTCGCGCACCAACGTGATTGGCGCGACCTCGCGCGTGCGCCATACGCTCGCGATGGCGATCCATCGCTTCTTCAGCGAGGACGGCTTCCTGTGGGTGAACACGCCGATCATCACGGCTTCCGACGCGGAAGGCGCGGGCGAGCTCTTCCGCGTCTCGACGCTCGACTTCGCCAATCTTCCGCGCACTCCGCAGGGCCGGGTTGATTTCGCGCAAGACTTCTTCGGACGCGAGGCCTTCCTCACCGTGAGCGGGCAGCTGAACGTCGAGACGTACTGCATGGCGCTCTCCAGGGTCTACACCTTCGGCCCGACGTTTCGCGCGGAGAACTCCAACACCAGCCGCCATCTCGCGGAGTTCTGGATGATCGAGCCGGAGATCGCCTTCGCCGACCTCTCCGACGACGCGACCCTCGCCGAGCGGTTGCTGAAGTACGTGCTCAAAGCGGTCCTCGAGGAGCGTCCCGACGACATGGCGTTCTTCGAGGAGCGCATCGAGAAGGGCGTGATCGCCAAGCTGCAGGGCATCGTCGACAAGCCCTTCGTGCGGATGGATTACACCGAGGCGATCCGGATTCTCGAGGCCGCGAAGCAGAAGTTCGAGTTCCCGGTGAAGTGGGGCATGGACCTCCAGAGCGAGCACGAGCGCTATCTCGCCGAGAAGCACGTCGGCGGCCCGGTGATCCTCATGAACTACCCGAAGGAGATCAAGGCGTTCTACATGCGCATGAACGACGACGGCAAGACCGTTGCCGCGATGGACGTTCTCGCGCCCGGCATCGGCGAGATCATCGGCGGCTCGCAGCGCGAGGAGCGCCTCGAGGTGCTCGACCGGCGCATCGTGGAGTCGGGCCTCGATCTCGAGGGATACGCCTGGTATCGCGACTTGCGCCGCTACGGCACGGTGCCCCACGCGGGATTCGGGCTCGGCTTCGAGCGCACGGTGGCGTACGTGACGGGGCTATCGAACGTGCGCGACGTGATTCCGTTTCCACGCACGCCGGGCAACGCGCGGTATTAGCGCTTCACGCCGCCCGCGGTGCCGGCGTGCATGCGGCGTGCCCCGGTCGTTTCCCGAGGACGCATTGGTACAATTCACCCCCAGTATTCTGCAGTTCGTCGCTTAGGGCTGGCCGGCGATCCCGGCTGTCCATAATGTGTCGCATCCATAAGAATTCGACCACCATGCCCCATCGTAACCTTCTGATCCTGCTGGTTTTATCTGTCCTGGTTGCTGCTTGCGACAAAGGAGCTGGCAGCCCGCAGGCCGCCGGGTCGCCGCCGAGCTCGACGACACCGGCGACGCCGCCCCTTCTCCTCGCCGCCGAAGACGTTCACACGGTGCACAACAGCGCGCTCGCCTCGGGCCCGGCGATCACCGGCTCGGTGCAGCCCGAGCGGCGCGCGGACCTGCGCTCCGACGTCCAGGCGATCGTGATGAAGGTCCTCAAGGAAAATGGCGATGTGGTGAAGAAGGGCGACCTCCTCGTGCACCTCGACGACACGGCGATTCGCGACGGCCTCGCCTCCGCGGAGGCGACGAGCCGCTCGGCGGCGCAAGCCTTCGAGCAGGCCGGGCGGCAGTTCGACCGCATGAAGACGCTTCGCGCGTCGGGAATGGCCTCCGCGCAGGCGCTCGACGACGCCGAGGGCAGGCGCAACGGCGCGCAGAGCGATGTCGAGAGCGCGAAGGCCCGCGTGGTCCTCGCGCGCCAGCAGCTGACGCGCACCGAAGTGCGCGCTCCCTTCGATGGCGTGATCACCGAGCGCAAGGTCTCGCCGGGCGACACCGCGCAGATCGGCAAGGAGCTCCTCAAGGTCATCGATCCCAACAGCCTGCGCTTCGAGGCGATGGTCTCCGCCGACAACGTGGGCGAGGTGAAGGCCGGGCAGGCGGTGCATTTCCGCGTGAACGGCTACGGCGACCAGGATTTCACGGGCAAGGTGCGGCGCGTGAGCCCCGCGGCCAACGTGACGACGCGCCAGGTCGAAGTGCTCGTGGATTTCGTCGGCGACAAGCAGCCGAAGCTCTCGGGCCTCTATGCCGAGGGCCGCCTCGAGACCGAGAGCAAGACGAGCCTCACCATCCCCGCGACCGCGGTGGTGCGCGACGGCGACAAGGCCTCCGCCTTCCGCGTGAAGGACAACAAGCTGCAGAAGGTGCCGCTCGCGCTCGCCGAGCGCGACGCGAGGAGCGGCGATTACGTGGTCGCCGGCGGGCTCGTCGAGGGCGACCAGGTGATCCGCTATCCGACGACGCTTCTCAAGGACGGCCAGCCCGTGCAGACGGCGGCGCTCGCCAAGTCGTCCATGGCCGCGTCCGTGGAACCCGCCACGAAGAAGGAGTAAGCGATGCTCCTCTCCGACTTCAGCATCAAGCGGCCGGTCTCGACGGTCGTCATCATCATCGCGCTCATGTGCATGGGCATGCTCGCGCTGAACAAGCTTCGCGTGAACCAGATCCCCGACGTGGAGCAGCCGGTGATGGTGGTGACGATCCCCTATCCGGGCGCCTCTCCCGAGACGGTCGAGCGCGAGTTGATCAACCGCATCGAGAAGGCGCTGCAGAGCATCCCGCAGGTCTACCAGATCCGCTCGACCGCCGCCGAGAGCCAGGCGACGATCGTGATCATCTTCAACTTCAAGAAGAACATGGTCGAGGCCTCCGACGAGATCCGCAACGCGATCGCGACGGTGCGCTACAAGCTGCCGCTGGAAATGCGCGAGCCGATCCTCACGCGCATCGATCCGTCGGCGCAGCCCATCATGCAGCTCGCGCTTTCCTCGGAGAAGCAGACCTTCGCCGAGATCTCGCGCCTCGCGGAGGACTTCCTCGCCGACCGCTTCCGCTCGATCGACGGCGTCGCCGTGGTGAACGTGAACGGGTCGCTGCGCCGCGAGCTGTCGGTGCTGCTGCGCGCGCAAAAGCTGCGCGAGTACAACGTTTCGGTCGCCGACGTCGTGAACGCGCTTCGCATGCAGAACACGACGGCGCCGGTGGGACGCGTGAAGGGCGCGCTCGACGAGCAGAGCATCCGCCTCGTGGGCCGCATCGAGTCGCCCAGGGAATTCAACAACATCGTCCTCAAGAGGAACGGCGACGAGATCGTGCGCCTGGGCCAGGTCGCGACCGTCGAGGACGGCTTCGCGGAGCTCGCCGGCTTCAGCCTGCGCAACGCCCATCCGAACGTCGGCGTCTCGATCACGCGCTCGCGCGACGCGAGCACCGTGACCGTCGCGGCGAAGATCCGCGACATGGTCGCCGAGATCAACAAGACGCTTCCCGCCGGCACCAAGATGGAAGTCACCCAGGACGGCGGCAAGGACGCCGAGAGCAGCCTGCGCAACGTGATCGAGGCGCTCATGTACGGCGCGCTCCTCACGATCTTCGTCGTCTACGCGTTCCTCAACTCGTGGCGCTCGACGCTCATCACGGCGCTGTCGCTGCCGACCTCGGTGATCGCCGCCTTCATCGCGGTGTGGGCGTGCGGCTTCACCCTCAACTTCATGACGCTCCTGGGCCTGTCGCTCGCGATCGGCGTGCTCATCGACGACGCCATCGTCGTGCGCGAGAACATCGTGCGCCACATGGAGCGCGGCGAGGACCGCGTCACCGCGGCGCAGGCCGGCACCGCCGAGATCGGCCTCGCGGTGATGGCGACCACGTTCTCGATCATCGCGGTGTTCATTCCCGTGGCCTTCATGGGCGGCGGCGCGGGCGAGTGGTTCCGCCCCTTCGCGCTCACGGTGGCGACGAGCGTCATGGTGAGCCTCTTCATCTCGTTCACGCTCGACCCGATGCTCTCCGCGTACTGGGGCGACCCGGTGGGCTACTCGCACCGCGAGAAGAGCGGCGTCAGCAAGTGGCTCGGCAAGTTCAACGCGTGGTTCGACCACCAGGCCGATCGCTACGGCAACGTGATCGCGTGGGCGCTGCACCACCGCAAGTACATGGCGGCGATCGCGTTCCTCACCCTGGTGCTCGCCCTGGTCCTCCAGGTGACCGTCGGCCAGTCGACCTTCCTGCCCGCGTCGGACGTGGGAACCATCGCGATCGACGTGCGCACGCCGTCCTCGGCGAGCCTCGATTACGCGAAGCTCAAGGTCGAGAAGGCAGCCGAGCTTGCGCGCACCCTCAAGGAGACGGTCGCGACCAACAGCACCGTGAACGCGGGCGGCGGGCGCGTGTACGTGGACATCGGCAAGAGCAACAAGCGCGAGCGCGGAGCCGCCGAGCTCTCCGTGGAGCTGAGGAAGCTCCTCTCGCAGGTGATCGGCGCGGAATACACCGTGATGGACGACCTCAACAACGGCGTGAGGAAGCCCGTGCAGATCCAGTTCTCCGGGCCCGATTCGCGCAAGCTCATGGCGATCACCACCGACTTCATGGAGAAGGTGAAGAAGATCCCCGGCGCCGTGGACGTGGGGCTCTCGGAGCAGGATCCCAAGGACGAGCTCAAGATCGAGCTCGACCGCGGATTGGCCAACTCCCTCGGCATCTCCGTCGGCGACGCGGCTCAGGCGTTGCGCGTGGCGTTCGCGGGCGTCGAAGTGGGCGACTGGGTCGATCCGACCGGGGAATCGCGCGACGTCGCGGTGCGCCTGCATCCCGACGATCGCGTCGACGCCTCCAACATCGAGCACCTCCCCATCGCGGTCACCGGCAGCAACATGATGGTGCCCCTCGACCAGATCGCGACCATCACCATGGGCAAGGGACCCGCGCAGATCCAGCACATGGACGGCAAGCGCATGGTGGCGGTCACCGCGAACACGCAGGGCCGCGCTTCCGGCGAGGTCACGGCCGATGCGATGAAGATCGCGAAGCAGATCGATTTCCCCGACGGCTACGGCATCACGCTGGGCGGCGCGTCGAGGGACCAGAAGGAAGTCTTCAGCGAGATGTTCACCGCTCTCATCATGGGCATCGCGCTCATGTACCTCGTGCTCGTGATGCAGTTCGGCTCGTTCACGGCGCCGCTGCCGGTGATGCTGTCGCTGCCGCTTTCGCTCATCGGCGTGGTGGTCGCGCTCCTCGTGACGCGCGGCTCGCTCAACCTCATGAGCTTCATCGGCATCATCATGCTGATGGGCCTGGTGGCGAAGAACGCGATCCTGCTCCTCGACTGCGCGCGCAAGGAAGAAGCGCAGGGCGTAAGCCGCGAGGAAGCGCTGATGCACGCGGGCCGCGTACGCCTGCGCCCGATCCTCATGACCACCTTCGCATTGATCGCGGGGATGATGCCGGTCGCGATCGGGCTGGGAGAAGGCGGAGAGTTCTACCGCCCGATGGCGGTGGCGATCATCGGGGGCACGATCACCTCCACGCTCCTCACGCTCCTTGTCGTTCCCACGTTCTACGATTCGATCGAGATCGCGCGCGATCGCGCCGTCGCCAAGTTCCGCCGCCGCGCGCTCGCCTGGAATCCGTTCTTCGCGTTCATCGCGACGATCGTCGAGGCGGTGCTCACGCTTCTGCTGGTGCGCTTCGCCTATCGCCTCGCGAAGAAGCCGTTCTCGCGCGACGCGCCCATCGGCCCGGCAAGCGAAATCGCGGCGCACACGGGAGATTAGCTCCAGGGATCGCGCCGCGTCGCGCACGCGCGCCATTCCAGGGCCCATGTGACAGTTGCATGACGTCGTGGGTGCCGTTGATCCATGTCAACGGCGCGTCGCGCACGCTGCGCAGAATGCCTAGATGACCGCAAAGAACCGCATCGTCGAGGCCCTCGGAGAACGCGATCTCCTGCTGCCGGCGCTCGTGAACGGCGCGCTTGCCGCGAATGACCGTGCCAAGTTCCGCTTGACCCTGCTGCAGGCCGCGAAGGCGCATGCCGACCATCCCGAGGCGCCGATCTCCACGCTGCGCAGGGAAAGGGAGGCGTGCGGCGTGGCCGACGGCAGCCTCGATGCGGTCGTCGCCGGCAGCGGCAAGGCGAACGGCGATTCCTATCGCATTCCACGGGCCGGGCAAATCTGCCTGGAATTGTCCGACGACCTGCGCACGATGCTCTCGGCGCTCGAGGCACATCGCGATGATCCGTCGACCACGGACCTCGGCGCGCGCCTGGAAGCGTTGGGGGAGCAGCTGGAAGGCGTCGACCCGGATCTCATCGGCGGTCCACGCATCGAGGCGATGGCGAGGACGAATCGCCGCGCGGGCGATAGCGTGCACCTGCTGGTCATGGACATGCACAAGGCGCTGAACAAGCTGCAGGCCGGCATCGCGGAAGCATCCGTCGACGGGGCGCACGTCTACGGCATCGACGCTTCCGACCGCCCCCTCATCCAGGCCTTCATGCGCGGCGTGAACCGGACCGCGCCGCTCAAGTTCGGTCACCCCGGGCTGTCCACGACCGCCACGCGCAGCGGGGGCAAGCTCGTGCTCCAGAACGACATCGGCACCACGGACGCCCACGTCCTCGTCGTGCACGTGGAAGCCGCCGCGGTCGTCGTCACCTACACCGACGTGCATTTGCCGCGGCTCCTGTTCTTTCGCGGCCTCTTCAGATCCTTCGACGTCGAGTGGCAGGACACGCTCTCCCGTGCCGACAAGGCGATGGATGAGGGGATGTACCACTTGTGCGTCGGCACGTTCAAGGCGGATGAGCCGGCGCAACGCGAGGTCTTCCTCGAGTTCCTCGGCTCGCGACTGGTCTTCCTGATCGACTGGAACCGGGCTCGCAAGCGCCTTCGCGTCTTCGTCGGCAAGAACGCTGCGATCCGTTTGCTCGAGTGGGCGGCTGAAAACGATTTCGGCCACATGGCGTTCCTCGAGGCTGGCGGCGAGCAGCTCCTGTATGACGCGCTGGAGCTCGTCGTGAAGGGGCCGTTTCGCTTTGGCGAGAGCCTGGGCGACATGCTGGGCGAGAAGGCCGCCGAGCAATACCTGCAGTTCGTGCTCAAGGCCTGCGCCGAAGGCCTGCTGCAGCACCGCCAGGAATCCTTGATCCACGACGAGATTCGCGCCGAGCTGTTCAACTATTTTCGCAGCGCGCGGCACGGCCCGCTCGACATCGCCGCCGAGCATGCGGCGTTGATCGTGGAAATCGCCGCGGGGCTGCGCGACGCGCTGCTGCGGATGGGGCTCGCGCGGGCGACCGAGCATCTGCATCGCAACGCGGCGCGAGCGAAGGAATGGGAAGGCCGCGCCGACGAGCTCGTGAACCGCGCGCGCGCGGCCGTGAAGCAGGCCGACTCCGGAGAGTTCTTCTGCCGGCTGGTCGAATCCGCGGACGACATCGCCGACGAGCTCGAGGACTGCGCATTCCATCTCACGCTCGCCCCGGCGAACCTGCCCGCCGCCTTGCGAGAGCCGATGCAATCGCTCGCGGGACTCCTCGTCGAGAGTGCGCAGGAATACGTGAAGGTGCTGGAGACCGCGCGCTTCATCCGCCGTGGCGCCGCTCGCGACGAC
>JADGRS010000335.1 GCA_017880705.1 Burkholderiales bacterium | reverse complement strand
GGCGGCGGCGCCGACCAGATGGCCCGCTTCATCCAGGGCATGGTCGCCAAGCACAACCTGATGAAGCAGCCGATGGTGGTCGTGAACAAGCCCGGCGGCGCCGGGGCCGAGGGCTTCCTCGACGTGAAGGACGCCAAGGGCGACGCGCACAAGATCATCATCACGCTTTCCAACATGTTCACCACGCCGCTCGCGACGGGGATCCCGTTCAGCTGGAAGGACATCACGCCGGTCCAGATGATGGCGCTCGACCAGTTCGTCCTTTGGGTGAACTCCGATACGCCGTACAAGACGCCCAAGGACTACGTCGACGCGGTGAAGGCCGCGGGACCCAACAAGTTCAAGATGGGCGGCACGGGCTCGAAGCAGGAGGACCAGATCGTCACGGTCTCGATCGAGAAGCAGACCGGCGCCAAGTTCACCTACATCCCGTACAAGGGCGGCGGCGAGATCGCCGTGCAGCTCGTCGGCAAGCACATCGATTCCTCCGTGAACAACCCGATCGAGGCGGTCGAGCAGTGGCGCGCCGGCCAGGTTCGCCCGCTCTGCGTGTTCGACAGTGCGCGCATGCCCTACAAGGCCAAGGTGACCAAGGAAATGTCGTGGGGCGACATCCCGACCTGCAAGGAGATGGGCCTCGACGTCGAATACCAGATGCTGCGCGGCATCTTCATGCCTCCCGGCGTCACCAAGGAACAGGTCGCCTTCTACGTGGACCTGCTGAAGAAGATCCGCGAAATGCCGGAGTGGAAGGAATTCACGGAGAAGGCCGCGTTCAACCAGACCGCCTTGAGCGGCGAGGAGTACAAGAACTGGGTGGCGAAGGAAGAGAAGCGCCACTACGACTTGATGAAAGAGGCGGGCTTCCTGGCGGCCGGCAAGTAGCTTTGGGACGAGCCCCGGCCGACGGGGCTCATTTCCGGTCGACTAGGCATTCGAGGAGCGGTGATGGAGCAATCGCAGGATAAGCCCGCGGTCAGCAGGAAGACGATGGAGATCGCGGTAACGCTGATCTTCCTGCTCTTCGGGCTGGTGGTCTGCTGGGATAGCTGGAGGATCGGCGCCAGGTGGGGTTCCGACGGTCCGCAGGCGGGATATTTCCCGTTCTACATCGGCCTCATCATCAATCTCTGCAGCCTGATCACTCTCGTCCAGGCATTCAGGATCAAGGCCGCCGACAACGAGCCCTTCGTGCTGCGCGGGCAGTTGAAGATGGTCGTCATGGTGATGGTGCCGACCATCATCTATGTCGCGTTGATCAACTGGCTGGGAATCTACGTAGCCTCCACCATCTACATCGCGCTCTTCATGTGGTGGCTGGGGAAGTACTCGTGGGTGAAGTACGTGTCGGTGAGCGTCGGCGTGAGTGTCGCCTTCTTCCTGATGTTCGAGATCTGGTTCAAGGTGCCGCTGCCGAAAGGCCCCCTTGAAGCGGCCCTCGGCCTGAACTGAGTCCGGCGACATGGAAAACATCACCGCGCTGCTTCAAGGGTTCTCGGTCGCCCTCACGCCGTACAACCTGCTCCTGATGATGGTGGGGATCACGCTCGGCGTGATCATCGGCGTGCTGCCGGGGCTGGGTGGCGCCAACGGCGTGGCGATCCTCCTGCCGCTCACGTTCTCGATGAACCCGACCTCCGCGATCATCATGCTCTCGTGCATCTACTGGGGAGCGTTGTTCGGCGGCGCCATCACCTCGATCCTCTTCAACATTCCAGGCGAGCCGTGGTCGGTGGCGACGACCTTCGACGGCTATCCACTGGCCCAAAAGGGGAAGGCGGGGCAGGCGCTCACCGCGGCGTTCACTTCGTCGTTCTTCGGGGCGCTGGTGGGAGTGCTTCTCATCACGTTCCTCTCGCCGGTGATCGCGCGCTTCGCGCTGAGATTCGGGCCACCCGAGTATTTCGCGGTCTATCTCCTCACCTTCTGCGCGTTCGTCGGCATGGCGAAGGGCTCGCCCTTCAAGACCATCATGTCGATGATGATGGGATTCGCGCTCGCGGCGGTCGGCCTCGACACGGTGACGGGCCAGCTGCGCATGACCTTCGGTTTCGCGGACCTCCTCAAGGGTTTCGATTTCCTCATCGCCGTGATCGGCCTCTTCGGCATCGGCGAGATCCTGCTCACCATCGAGGAAGGCCTCGCGTTCCAGGGGGCCAAGGCGAAGATGAACATGAAGGTCGTGCTGGAGACCTGGAAGGAGCTGCCGAAATACTGGAAGACGTCCCTGCGAAGCGCCGCCGTCGGATGCTTCATGGGAATCGTGCCGGGAGGCGCTACGCCCGCGTCGTTCCTGAGCTATGGCATCGCCAAGAAGATGTCGCGGGACGGCGCCAAGTTCGGCACCGGTCAGCTCGAGGGCGTGGTCGCGCCCGAGACCGCCGCGCACGCCGCGGGCACCAGCGCGCTGCTGCCGATGCTCACGCTCGGCGTGCCCGGCTCGCCCACGGCGGCGGTGCTGCTCGGCGGCCTCCTCATCTGGGGCCTGCAGCCCGGGCCCATGCTGTTCGCGGAAAAGCCCGACTTCGTCTGGGGCCTCATCGCAAGCATGTACCTCGGCAACATCGCGGGGCTCATCGTGGTGCTCACCTGCGTGCCGCTGTTCGCGGCGATCCTGCGCATTCCCTTCGCGATCATCGCGCCGGTGATCATGGTGATCTGCGCCATCGGCGCGTACACGGTGCACAGCTCCATGTTCGACGTGTACCAGATGGTCGTCTTCGGCGTGATGGGCTACGTCTTCAAGAAGCTCGACTACCCGCTCGCGCCCCTGGTGCTGGCGCTGGTGCTGGGCGACCGCGCCGAGGATTCCTTCCGCCAATCGATGCTGGCATCCCAGGGGGACATGCGCATCCTGTACTCCAACTCGCTGGTGGGTTCGATCACGACCCTCGCCCTGCTGCTCCTTTTCTGGCCGCTGATCTCGCTGGGGCTCGAAAAGATTCGCGGGAAACGTTCGACCGCTTCGGTCGTGGACTGATGCCATGAGCGTCGTCGCGATGACTCAGGAGATGGCCACCCTCGGCAAGGACGTCGCGCTGGGGGTCGCGGAGAAGCTTGGCCTGCAGCTTGTCCGCCACGAGGTCGGCGACATGGTCGCGGGCCGCATGCAGGTGAAGAAGAGCCTCATCCGGCGCATCCGCGAGGGCAAGGCGAGCCGCATCGAGAAGTGGTCCGCCGACGAGAAGACCATCTCGATCTTCACGGCCGAGGAAGTGTTCGACCTCGCGGTGAAGGGCAACGTGCTCATCCGCGGATGGGGCGCGACGCTGCTGCTGCGCTCCGTGCCGCACATCGCGTGCATCCGTGTCTGCGCGCCGCTGGAATTGCGCGTGAAGCGCCTCATGGAGCGCCTCGAGACCGACGACGAGGATCTCGCGCGCCGCGAGATCGAGGTCGACGACGCCGCTCGCGCGGGGCGCATGGGCGAGCACTTCAACGTCACGTGGGGCGATCCGACGCTCTACGACCTCACGCTCAACACCGAGCGCGTCTCGATCCCCGCCTGCGTCGACGAGGTGGTGAGCCTCGTGCAGAGCCGCGACTTCCAGGAGACGGCGCAATCGCGCCAGCTTCTCGCCGACCTC
Source organism: Burkholderiales bacterium (assembly GCA_017880705.1). Taxonomy (GTDB): domain Bacteria; phylum Pseudomonadota; class Gammaproteobacteria; order Burkholderiales; family Usitatibacteraceae; genus Usitatibacter. Next base: position 356 of record JADGRS010000335.1, on the reverse strand, counting down.
GCGCTCCAGGCGAGGGCCCTCGCGGCGCTCAGGGCCGATCCGCGCTCCGCCGGAATCGACATCGCGGTCGAGGTGAAGGACGGTCGCATCAAGGCACGCGGCATCGTCGTCGACGATCGCGAGAAGGCCCTCGTGAAGGAGGTCCTGCAGCCGCTGCCGGGGGCCAAGGGCGTGGACGACGAGCTTCGAACCATGGCCGGGGGGCTCTACCGCTTTCCCGCGCACGTGAAGGACAAGGGCTGACCCGTTCAACACCCCGGTGATCGGCCGGGCGTGGAAGGGGCGGTTCTTCTCGAGCCGGGGGGCCACGGCTTCTCGACGGGGAGGGATCTCGCTTCTTACGATAGCGCTCGAAT
>JADGRS010000052.1 GCA_017880705.1 Burkholderiales bacterium | reverse complement strand
CGCGGTGCTCGCTTGGCTGACGCTCGCCGTCGCATCCCTCGCCTGGAGCGTCGATCCCGGCTACACGGAACAGGAGCTGCGGCGGGAGCTCCTGTACGGCGCTCTTGCCTTCATCGTCTTCTTCGCCGGCACGAGGACCGCGAAGCACTTCCACCTGTGGCTGCGGATGCTGCTGGTCGCGACGATCGTCCTGGGAATCGGCGAGTGGCTGAGGTTCCTCTTCCCGAATTCGGAAATCTTTCGCAAGGCGAGCATGGGTCCGGGTCCCTTCTCGACCCATGTGGTGCTGATGGCCCCGCTCCTGCTGCTCGCGTTGTGGCCCGGGCCCATCGGCATGGGACGCAGCCTTCGCCTCACGCTCTTCCTCGGGGCCCTTCTCGTGGTCGCGGGGATCGCGGGCGACAGCCGCATCCTGTGGCCCGCCCTTCTCGCGTCGGCGTTGGTCGCGTTCGTGGTCTTCCGCGCGCAGATCCCGCCGCAACAGCCGAGCCGCAAGGCCGCGAAACGCGCCTTCATCGTCGCGATCGTGCTGCTGCCGTTACTGATGCTGGTGTCGACCGACTACAAGCTGCGCAAATACCCGCAGGCCAAGAGCACCGTCGAGTCGTTCGCGTTCGACGAGCGCCCTCTCATCTGGAAAACCGCCACGCGCGCGATCGTCGAACGCCCCTGGATCGGTCACGGATATGGCCGCGAGATCATCGCCGCGGACCTGCGGGCCGAGCTCGCGAAAGCAGGGCAGCTCAAGCCATACAACCACGGCCACAACGTGCTGCTCGACGCCGCGATCCAGATGGGGGCATTGGGCCTCGCAGTCTTCGCGGCGATGATGGGCGCGTTGGCGTGGGCCTTCGCGGAGACGCGCAAGCGCGAAGGAGGAGCGGTGCTCGCGATCGCGGGCCTGGCGATGTTCACCGGCTACTTCACGAAGAACCTCACCGACGATTTCTTCTTTCGCCCCAATTCCCTGGTCTTCTGGGCGATCGCGGGAATGCTGCTGGGGCTCGCGTCGCGCCTTCCGCCGCGGGCCTAGAGCGTTTTCGCGCCGGGGATCGAGGTGAGGCGCGGGCGAACCTGGGAGTGGAATTCCGGCACCCAGCGCTTGAGGTCGCGGCGCACCTCGGAATCGCCCGGGATGCGGTCCTGGTTGAGCCAGTCGAGCAATCCATCGATCCATCCCGTATTCACCTCGCGCGCCTTCGCGATGCGAAGCTTCGGATGGGGCGTGGGCCGCGTGTGCTCGTCGTCGGCGAGGAGCTCCTCGAAGAGCTTCTCTCCGGGACGCAGGCCCGTGTAGACGATGCGGATCTCGTTCTCGGAAAGCTCCGACAGCCGGATCATGTCGCGCGCGAGATCGACGATCTTCACGGGCTCGCCCATGTCCATCACGAAGATCTCGCCGCCGAGGCCCATGCAGCCGGCCTGCAGCACGAGCTGCGCCGCCTCGGGGATCGACATGAAGTAACGCACCATCTCCGGGTGGGTGACGGTCACCGGGCCGCCCCTGTCGATCTGCTCCTGGAACTTCGGGATCACGCTGCCGGCGCTGCCGAGCACGTTGCCGAAACGCACCATCTCGAATCGCGTGCTGTTTCCGGCGTCGGCCTGCAGGGCCTGGCACACCATCTCGGCGAGGCGCTTGGTCGCGCCCATCACGTTGGTGGGGTTCACCGCCTTGTCGGTGGAGATGAAGACGAATTTCTGCACTCCGCAATCGATCGCCGCGCGCGCCACGACGTAGGTGCCGAGCACGTTGTTGCGCACCGCCTCCCAGGCGTTGGCCTCTTCCATCAACGGCACGTGCTTGTACGCCGCGGCATGGAACACGAGGGCCGGCGAGTACTGGTGCATCACCTGGTTCACGCGGCGCGCGTTCTTGATGTCGCCCACCACGCTCGCCACGGGAATCTCGGGGAAGAGCTCGCGCAGCTGCTCGTCGACGCGGTATATCGCGTACTCGTTCATCTCGAAGAGCACCAGCATCGACGGCTGGAACGCGGCGATCTGGCGGCAAAGCTCGGAGCCGATCGAGCCGCCCGCGCCCGTCAGCATCACGACCTGCCCGGTGAGCAGCGAGTGCAGGCCCGCGTCGTCGAGCGTGACCGGCTCGCGCTTCATCAGGTCCTCGACCGCCACCTTGCGAATGCGCGGCGAGCCCTTGCCGGCCATCACGTTGTTCAGCGTCGGCACCGTCATGACCGCGACGCGCGCACGCTTGCAGATCTCCACTACGCGCCGGCGCACCTTGTAAGGCACCGAGGGCATCGCGATGATCGCGTGGCGCAGCTTCAGGCGTTGCGCGTAGCGCTGCAGGTCGTCGAGCGGGCCGAGGACGCGCACGCCATGCAGCAGGCGTCCACGCTTCTTTTCGTCGTCGTCGAGGAATCCGACGACGCGCCACTCGTGGCTGCGCGACAGCTCCTTCACCAGGCCCACCGCCGCATCGCCCGCGCCCATGATGATGACGGGGGCGCCCTGCTCGCCACCGCGCCCGTAAAGCGACCATTCCTTGAACGACCTGAAGGCCATTCGCGAGATGGACATCAGCGCGACCAGGAACAGGGGATAGAGGACGTACTCGCGATAGGTGAGGCGCTGGTCGAGGCCCAGCATGAAGAGGGCCATCGAGATGCAGACCGAGCCGCACAGCACGGAAAAGACGATGCGCTGTATGTCGGGAAGGCTCGTGTAGCGCCAGATTCCCTGGTAGACGCCGAAGAGGAAGTTGATAGTGAGCTGGATCGGGACCGCGATCGCGAACCCGGCGAAAAGCGTGCGCAGCTCCTCGGTCGTGAGTCCGTCGACGTCGAGCAGCAGGGTCGCTGCGAAGAGGGCGAAGCACAGCGCCACGCCGTCATGCAGCGCCGCGGCGAGCGCACGGACATCGGGTTCGAATGATTTCATCGCTGCTCCTAGCCGGTTTTGAAACGCCATTGCGCCGTTTCCGCCCTGTTCTTATTGTGAATCGACCGGGAGCCCGCGCGGTTCATGCCGCGCGTGTACGTCGTCCGATCGCGATGAAGAGGAGCAGGTAGACCACCGCCCAAAGGAGAATTATACCGAACCCCACCTCGGGCTCCACCGTGCGGCCGACGAGGGCGCTCGCCGCGGCCGCCGCCATGAGGGCGTAGCCGCTCCACGCGAGCCGCCTTTGCGTCCATCCGTCCAGCACGAGGCGCTGATAGAGATGGCCGCGGTGCGCCTTCCAGAAGGGCTCTGCGCGAGCCACGCGGCGCGCGAGCGTGAGGGTCGCATCGACGATGAAGGGCGAGAAGACCAGGACCGGGAACCACGCGGGCCACGCGTCGATGAGCGCGCCATGGAGGCCGAGCGCCCCGGCGAGGAAACCGAGCGGCACCGAGCCCGCGTCGCCCAGGAAGACGCGTGCCGGAGGAAAGTTGTGCACGAGGAACCCGCCGCTCGCCGAGGCGATCGCCGCGGCGGTGAACGCGAGCGGCAGCGCGTTCGCCTGGAGCGCCGCGAGCGCGAACGCCCCGAAGCCGATCGCGGCCATGCCTCCCGCGAGCCCGTCGGAGCCGTCCATGAAGTTGTAGAGATTGGTCATCCATACGAGAGCCAGGATCGCCGCCGCTACTTCGACAACATCCAGGCCCCCACGAGTTCCGCTCGGAGCGGCGATTACCAGCACCGCGACAATGGCGGCGGCCGTGTGGGCCGGCAGGCGAACCTGGATGGGAAGGCTTTCGATGTCGTCCGCGAGCGAAACGAGCGCGAGGAGCCCGGCGCAACCGGCCACAATGCGGATCGCGTCATCCCCCAGGACGAAGGCGAACGGCAACGCGCCGGCCATGACGCCCAGCCCGCCGATCCGAGCAGTGGGCACGCTGTGAAGGGAGCGCTCATTGGGACGATCTGCAAGGCGAGATGCCCAGGCCGAGCCGCGAATCATCAGGATGACGATCCAGGAGATGAGCGCCGGAACGATTCCCGCGAGCAGCCCCGAGGCGCTCATCCGAGCGACTCGCGATAGGCGCGAACCATGACCTCGACGCTCGTCTCGAACGCGATCTGCGGCGTCCAGCCGAGAATCCGCTGGGTGTCCGAGGCGTCGATCTCGAGCGAGCGCGTGAGGCGCCGCATTCTCGCCCCCTGCGCGCCCAGGGCCGCAAGGCCTTCGAGAGCCGCGACCGGCACGTGAAAGAGCCGAGGCGGCCTGTCGAGGAAGCCGCGGATGGTTCGCACGAGACGCGTGGTCGAGGTGCAATCCGGGTGGGAGGCCATGAATGTGCCGCCTGCCACCTTCGGCGATGCCGCGCACTCGACCAACAGGCGCGCGAGATCGTCGACATGCACGAAGCTTCGGCGGTTATTCATCCCCGCGAACGGCAGCGGCAACGAAGAGTCCGCGAGGCGCATCAGCTCGAGCAGGTTCCCCTTCACACCGGCTCCGTAGACGAGCGCGGAACGCACGATCACGACTTCCATCCCGCTCATCCGCGCGAGCGCCTGCTCGGCCTGCCACTTGGTGCGCCCATAGGCATCCTCGGGGGCCGGGGGATCGCTCGCGCGATATGGCCGCTCCGTCGTTTCCTCGCCGTTGACCTTCACGCTGCTCAGGAAGACGAAGCGGCGCGCGCCTCCATCGATCGCAGCCTGCGCGAGGGCGACGGTCTTGTCGACGTTGTCGTGGACGAATGCCGCCTCGGTGTCCACGCCGGCGCCGTGCACCTTCGCGGCCAAGTGGAACACCGTCGCGCCTGAATAGGCTGCCGCACCCACCTGCTCGAGCCAATCGTCCTCGCTCAAGTGCAACTGTACCGGCGCGGCGTCGAGTTGCGACACCAGAGAGCGTCCGACGAAACCGCTCGCGCCGGAGACTATCGCGTTTGCGATGGGCAGGCTCACGATGTCTTCAAAAGAAAACGGGCATCCCTTTCAGGATGCCCGTCGACTCACCGCCGGTGGAAGTTAACAGCCCGTCGGAGCTGTCACGGTGACAACCGCGACGCTCGATCCATCCGTGACCGATACCGTCGAAGAGGCCGGGAACGGTCCGCCCGCTGGATCGGGTGTTGCGTGACGCGTGATCGAGAGGGTGTTTCCGGATACCACAGCCGTAATGACGGGGCTGCTGGTCGTTGCGGAGTACGTTCCCGTGCCGCCGACGACCGAGACCGATCCCGTGGCTCCGCAGACGAGCGTGATCGCGGCAGGAGCGACCGTGATCGGGGTCGGAGGCGGGACGACCGTGCTACCCGCGGACGTCGTCACCGTGACGGTCGTCCGGTTCCCGAGCGAGTCGAGGAATATCACCGGAACCGTCGCGAGGCAGATGTTCGAATTCAGCGCCGAGATCGTGAAACGCCCGGGCTGCGTGCCCGCCGAGACCGCTGTCACCGACACATTGGGATTGCTGCTGAGGGCCGAATAGGGCGGGGCGCCGTCGAAGATGAAAACGTCGGCAGAGCCCGTGCCGCACTGGGTGCTGAGCGCGCCCGTGAACGTGATCGCAGACGGGATCGCCGTCAGCGTGAGCGTGGCGCTCGTCCCCACGATCGTGAAGATGGTATCGGTGCTCGCGCCCGTTCCCAAATCGGTGATTCGAATGTCCGCCAGCTGTGTCGGCACGCCCGCGGGAACGCGAATGATCGCGGTCACGATGCCGTTGTGATCCGAGTTCACCCGAAGGGACTGGGTGACGGTGTTGGTGGACGAAATGGGGTCGAAGAATGCGAATTGCCCCCGCACGACATCAAGTTGGAAGGGCGCGTTTCCGTGCAGGACACCGTTGAAGACTGCGCTGAACGATATGTTGGTATCACCGCCGGAGCAGGGTTGCACGGTGGCATTGGCGCCGGCGCCCACAGGCGCCGGGCAGGTCGTTTGCCCGAAGACGATGCCGTAGCCCGTCAGGAAGTTCTGCGCCACCTTGATCGTCGCGGTGGCCGCCGCTCCTTCCGAGTCGTGCACGGCCACCGTGACCGTGCGAACCTGGAGGTCGCCTGGGGCCAGCCCGGTGTCGACTACGCCTGGATTGTTGGGGATGACGTCGAAACTGCTGGAATTCACGATCGAGGGCACCGGGAGGGTTGCGGCCTCGCTCGACGTGACCGCGAAGGGCGCGCGGCCGCCTTGGATGTGGATTGTGTTCGGCACGCCCGCGTAGAACGTGGCGGCCGAAGGGGAAAGCGAAAGCGTGCCCCCCTTATTGGGGTCTACGCTCGCGCCGCCGCCGCCGCATGCCGCGAGCAGGATCGACGCGGCGAGCGCCAGTGCGTACTGGATGACTGAGTGGAGTTTCACGATAAAGTCCCCTTTGTTGGGCCCCCGCAAATCACTTTTCTTACAAAGTCAGCGGGTTATCGAGGTTTATTAAAGCGCAACTTGCAGTTTGATGCAAGGCCTGTTTTTTCGCCGTTCCGGCGATGTTGCAGTGCGCCATAACCACTTTTCTTGTTTGCCTACCGCTCGATACAGGAACTTCCCACTTCTAGCATGGGCCCGTTCCAGAGCCCGCGCCTATGCCGGTGGCGGTTACTGGAATCGAAATCGTCCTGGACGGGTTGTTGGTATCCGTCACTGTCACCGTGGCAGGACCCGTGAATGAGGCGGAGGGCGATGTGCGTACGACGTTGAACGTCAAGACGAAAGTCCCTGACGGAACGAAGACACTCGAGTCGCTCGACACCGCAGCGTAAGGACCCGTCCCTCCCGAGATCGTGACGGGCACGGCCGAACAGCTGCTCAGCGTCACGCTCGAGGGCGACGCGATGAGCGCGGGACACGCGCCCGCTCCCTGTCCCACGAGATCCACTTCGACGCTCGTCGTCGTGATTCCGTCCGTGATGCCCACGAAGACGGGGCCTGCCGTCGCGGGCGATGTCGCTCTCTGGATCGTCACCACGTTCCCGGTAGCGGATGCGGTGATGGCGTTGCTGCCGGGGCTCGCCAAATAGACGCCGCCAGTGGGCGCCCCCCCGGCAACCGTCACACTCGCCGCGCCGGTGCAACTGCTCAACGTGACCTTGGCTGGCAGGGCCGTAAGCGGAGGCGCCGCCGTAGTGCCCTGAATGTTCGAGACCGTGGTCGTCGCCGTATGCCCCGCCGAATCGGTCACGACGATCGGCAAGCCCGGCGATACACACGGCCCGAGGGGCGTAACGGAGTAGCTCCCGCCGCTCGAGGAAATGAAGGTGGGCGTCACGGAGAATGCGCCGGAACCGGAATTCGAGACCGTGTAGGGCGGCACGCCGCCGAAAACGAAGACGCTCGCGCTGATGCCAAAACTCGCGCACTCATTCTGCCGCGCGCCCTGGAACGTGATCTCGGTCGGCGTCACGAAGAACCCGGGGCTCGAGCCCGTGCTTTGCACGATGACGAAGCTCGTGCGCTGGAATGCGCCCGTGCCGATGTCGGTCACCTGCAGCAGCGCTGTCTGATTCGCCGCGCCGGCGTTCGCGCGAATGCGCGCGCTGACCTTGCCGGCCTGGTCGCTGAAGACGGTGACACTCGCGGAGAGCGTCTCCACTCCGGTCACTGGATCCGTCGTGACAAAACGGAAGTCTCCCGTCACGACGTCGAAGCGAACGCCGCGCGCGGGCAACGGAATCCCGCCCTGCGAAATGGTCGCCGAGACGAGGGCGTCGCCGCCCGAACAAATCGCCGGGGCGCAGGCGGCGCTCTGCGCGGAGGTCGGCGTGATCGTGATGTTGTTGGCGACGGTTCCCGGCTTCACCGTCGCCTTGGCCGTGGCGATCGGAGTGGTCCCGGTGTCGCGCGCCGTGAGGATCACGTCGGTATCGGCGAGGACCGGGCTCGGAATCAGGGTCACCGAGCTGCCTGAGATGTTGCCGCTGACCGGCAGCACCGCCTGGTTGTTCGAGCTGAGGATGTAGGAGCCCGTGCCGCCGGTGATGACGAACGTCGTCGGCAGGCCCGAATAGAGAATCGCCGGATTGTTGCAGGTGACCGTCGTTCCGGCCACGGTGCATTGCCCGGGCTGGATCGTGATCTGGGTCGGATCGTTGACGATCGTCGACGGGCCGACCGCGCCGCTTCCGCAGGACGTCACGACGGCGATGGAAGCGAGCGCGAGCGCGAGGCGAGCGAGCCGGTCGGCGAGACCAGGGGCGAAACGGATCACGAAAGGGTTCCCTGTATTTTCATTCGGGGCCCGGTGCTTCGAGCCTCCCCGAATCATACGCAAATGCAGGCATTTGGCGATGAGGCTCGGCTTTTGCTTTTAAAGCCCTATTTATTGCGGTGCAGCGAAGGCTTCGCTAAGATGGACCGGTTTCGCCCGATTCCTGCCTGTCCGCTCCGATTCAGCGGTCATTGGGGCTGCGATGGCCAAAAGCCGCGCCGCACGCCCTGCCGGCAGCCCGCGGCCGGCGCTACGAGCCCGAACACGCCCCCGGTGACGCGGGGACAGGACTGAACGACAGGTGCCTTCCATGGATTCGATCGCCGGCCTCCCGCCGAAGCAGGGACTCTACGACCCACGCCGCGAGCACGACGCTTGCGGCGTCGGCTTCGTCGCGCACATCAAGGGCCGGAAGTCCCACGACATCGTCGAGAAGGGGCTCACGATCCTGAACAACCTGCGCCATCGCGGTGCGACGGGGGCCGATCCCCTGCACGGCGACGGTGCGGGCCTGCTCGTCCAGATCCCCGACACGTTCTTCCGCGAGGAGATGGCGAAGCAGAACGTGAAGCTGCCGAAGGCCGGGGCCTACGGCGTGGGCATGGTGTTCCTGCCGCGCAACCCCGCGGCGCGCGCGGCCTGCGTGCGCGAGATCGAGCGCGCCATCGCCAACGAGGACCAGGCGCTCCTCGGCTGGCGCGAAGTCCCCGTGGACGACACGTCGCTTGGCCCGACGGCGCGCAGCACGATGCCCACGATCCGCCAGGTCTTCGTCGGGGCGGGGCGCGGCCAGCTCGACCGCGACGCGTTCGAGCGCAAGCTCTACGTCATCAGGAAGAGCCTCGGCCACGCGATCCGCGCGCTCGGCCTGTCCAACGCCGGCGACTTCTACGTGCCGTCGTTCTCGCATCGCACCATCGTCTACAAGGGGATGCTCCTCGCCGAGCAGGTGGGCGCCTTCTACAGCGACCTGAACGACAAGCGCTTCGCCTCCGCGCTGTGCCTCGCGCACCAGCGCTTCTCGACGAACACGTTCCCGACATGGGACCTCGCGCATCCCTTCCGCTACATCGCGCACAACGGCGAGATCAACACGCTCCAGGGAAACCTGAACTGGATCCACTCCCGCCAGGCGACGATCCACTCGAAGCTGCTGGGCGACGACCTCGACAAGGTCTGGCCGCTCATCTACGACGGGCAGTCGGATTCCGCGTCCTTCGACAACGCGCTCGAGCTCCTCGTGATGGGCGGCTATCCGATCGCCCACGCGATGATGTTGATGATTCCCGAAGCGTGGGCGGGCAACCCGCTGATGGACGCGAAGCGCCGCGCGTTCTACGAATATCACGCGGCCCTGATGGAGCCATGGGACGGCCCCGCCGCGGTCGCGTTCACCGACGGGAAGTTCATCGGCGCCACGCTCGATCGCAATGGATTGCGGCCGGCGCGCTACTTCATCACCGACGACGACTTGATCGTCATGTCCTCGGAGATGGGAGTCCTCGACGTCCCGCAGGAAAAGATCATCAAGAAGTGGCGCCTGCAGCCGGGCAAGATGCTGCTGGTCGACATCGAGCACGGCCGCATCGTCTCCGACGAGGAGTTGAAGCGCGACCTCGCCGCGCAGCGCCCCTACCAGGATTGGCTCGACCGCACCCAGATCCGCCTCGAGGACATCCCCACGCCGTGGGAGATCCCGACGCCGGACACCGACAAGCTCCTCGACCGCCAGCAGGCGTTCGGCTACACGCAGGAAGACCTGCGCATGCTGATGACGCCGATGGCGGTCGCGGGCGAGGAGGCGATCGGCTCCATGGGCGACGACACGCCGCTCGCGGTCCTCTCGAACCGCGCGAGGCCGCTCTACTCGTATTTCCGCCAGCTCTTCGCGCAGGTGACCAATCCGCCGATCGATCCGATCCGCGAGCAGCTCGTGATGTCGCTGGTGTCGTTCATCGGCCCGCGCCCGAACCTGCTGTCGCCGGACCAGACCGAGCCCGTGATGCGCCTCGAGGTCTCGCAGCCGATCCTCACCTTCGAGGACATGGAGAAGCTGCGCCGCGCGTCGACCTTCACGCAAGGCCACTTCAATAGCGAGATCCTCACGATGTGCTATCCCGCCGAGTGGGGCGTGGATGGCATGGAGCCGGCGCTCGCGCAGCTCTGCGCCGATGCCGAGGACGCGGTGCGCAAGGGCACGAACATCGTCATCCTCACGGACCGCGACGTGTCGGCGACGCTCATTCCGATCCCGGCGCTCCTCGCCACCGCCGCGGTGCATCACCACCTGGTGAGGGCGGGCCTGCGCACGCGCTGCGGCCTCGTCGTCGAGACCGGGAGCGCGCGCGAGGTGCATCACTTCGCGTGCCTCGCGGGATTCGGCGCCGAGGCGATCCACCCCAATCTCGCGTTCGCGACGCTCGCCGACATCAGGGACGGCATGGCGCAGAAGATCGACGAGAAGGAGCTCGTCAAGCGCTACATCAAGGCGATCGGCAAGGGCCTCCTCAAGGTCATGTCGAAGATGGGCATCTCGACGTACCAGTCCTACTGCGGAGCGCAGATCTTCGAGGCCGTGGGGCTCGCGACGCCTTTCGTCGACAAGTACTTCAGCGGCACGCCCACGGCGGTCGACGGCATCGGCCTCGCGGAAGTCGCCGAGGAAGCGGTGCGCCTGCATCGCCTCGCCTACTCGGACGCGCCGCTATACCGCGACCAGCTCGACCCGGGCGGGGAATACGCGTACCGCACTCGCGGCGAAGCGCACATGTGGACGCCCGACTCGATCGCGAAGCTGCAGCACGCGACGCGCTCCGGCAATTTCGCGACGTTCAAGGAATACTCGAGGCTCATCGACGAGCAGGGCGAGAAGCTCCTCACGCTGCGCGGCCTCTTCAGGATCAAGGATGCGCCGACGGCGGTGCCCCTCGACGAAGTCGAGCCCGCGAAAGAGATCGTCAAGCGCTTCGCGACCGGGGCGATGTCCCTCGGATCGATCTCGCACGAGGCGCACTCGACGCTCGCCATCGCGATGAACCGCATCGGCGGCAAGTCGAACACGGGCGAGGGCGGCGAGGATCCCATCCGCTACGTGCCGCTCGCCAACGGCGACTCGATGCGCTCGGCGATCAAGCAGGTGGCCGCGGGACGCTTCGGCGTCACGACGGAGTACCTGGTCAACGCCGACGACCTGCAGATCAAGATGGCGCAGGGCGCGAAGCCCGGCGAGGGCGGGCAGCTGCCCGGGCACAAGGTCTCGAAGTACATCGCCAAGGTGCGCCACACCGTGCCCGGCGTGGGCCTCATCTCGCCGCCGCCCCATCACGACATCTACTCGATCGAGGATCTCGCGCAGCTCATCCATGACCTCAAGAACGTGAACCCGAAGGCGCGCGTGTCGGTGAAGCTCGTGAGCGAGATCGGCGTCGGCACCGTCGCGGCGGGCGTGGCGAAGGCGAAGGCCGATCACGTCACCATCTCGGGCCACGACGGGGGGACCGGCGCGTCGCCGCTGTCGTCGGTCAAGTACGCCGGGAGCCCGTGGGAGATCGGCCTGGCGGAAACGCAGCAGACGCTCGTGCTGAACAAGCTGCGCGGGCGCATCGCCGTGCAGGCCGACGGGCAGATGAAGACCGGGCGCGACGTCGTGATCGGGGCGCTCCTCGGCGCCGACGAGTTCGGCTTCGCCCCGGCGCCGCTCGTCGTGCAGGGCTGCATCATGATGCGCAAGTGCCACCTCAACACGTGCCCCGTGGGCATCGCCACCCCGGATCCCGAGCTCATCAAGAAATTCGAGGGCAAGCCCGAGCACGTCATCAACTATTTCTTCTTCATCGCCGAAGAGGTCCGCGAGGGGATGGCGCGGATGGGCTTCCGCAAGTTCGAGGAGATGGTGGGCCGCAGCGACATGCTCGATGCGCGTCCCGGTGTGGAGCACTGGAAGGCGCGCGGGCTCGATTTCTCGCGGCTTTTCTATCGCCCGCCGGTCGAGCCGGG
>JADGRS010000334.1 GCA_017880705.1 Burkholderiales bacterium | reverse complement strand
GCGGGATCGTCTGCGAGAAGAGGAAATTGGTGAGGACGAGGAAGAAGCCGAGGTAGATGCTGAGCGTGACCTCGCGCTGGTTGCGCATCTCGAGGAGTTTCAACGCCGCCATCGCGATGAGGAGCGTCACTCCCGGCTCGCGGCCGAAGATGCGGCCGTACTGCAGCCATGTCGCCAGGAGCGCGGCGACCGTGAGCCCGCGCGTCACCCAGGGTGACGGCAGGCGCATCGCGGTCCACGCGATCCATGCCCTCCACGCGACCACGGTGAGGAAGAACGTGCCCACCCAATACGGCATGCGCAGGAGATGGGGCGCGACCACGAACACCATGGCGGCGAGCAGCCACAGGGTATTGCGGATGTCGAGATGCGGCGAGGGCGCGGCCTTCACGTCGCTCCCGGCATGTGGAAGAGCGCGAGCGCTTCGAGGCAGCGCGTGCGGTGGGCCTCGCCGCGCGCGGGCGCGATGACCGTGCCGGGGATGCGCAGCCCGAAGCTCTGTCCGAAGCGCTCGGCCTGCAGCACCCAATGCGTGAGCACCGACAGGCGCGCCTCGAGGTCCGGCGCAGGGGCCTCGTCCCAGTCGAGCCAGAGCTCGCTCGAAGCGGTCGCGCTGAATTCCTTCGTGAGCAGGCCCTGCTCGCGCGCGAGGGCCTTCCATGCGATGAGTTTCGGCGCGTCGCCGGGGCGATAGACGCGCAGCATGTTGAATTCCTCGTCCCCCGCGATGGGGATGCCTTCCTCCGAGGCGCTGCGCGATTGCGCGGGCGGCGTGCCCGCGAGCGGATCGGGCTTCGGATACACGGTCACATGGAGGTTGAAGTCCACGTACGACCAGGCGTGGAAGAGGCCGATCGGGTAGCGCGTGAAGATCTCGAGGCGCCCGCAGCGCGCGATGCCGCGCCGCCGCGCGGAGAACGGCAGCATGATCGCGGCGATCTCGGCGGGTGCGACGTCGGCGTACACGGGCTCCTCGCCCTTGCGGCGGATCGCGATCGAGAAGCGCGTCTGCGCGGGCGTCTCGACCGTCACCCCGAAGTGCGCGACCTCTCCCGCGAAGACCGGGTCGCAGCGCCCCGGGCGCAGCTTGAGGTGCGCCAGGTTGCGCCACGTGTGCAGCATCGCCACGCCCGCCATGCTCACGAGGGTAAAGGTGAGCACGAATCCGAGCGAGAGCGCGTAGTTGATCGAGGCGAGGAGGAGCACCAGCATCGTCAGCGCGTAGGTGTATCCCTGGCGCGTCGGCAGGATGAAGATCCGGCGCTGGACGAGCGTGACGGGCGAGCTTTCGGGCACGCTCGCGCGAAAGATCCAGTCCGAGATCGACTGCCTCAGGTCGGCGAACATGGGGAAGAACCGGCGACCGTCAGGGGATGGGAACGCCCGCGATCAATTCCCTGGCGGGATCGAAAGTCCCCTTCGCGGCGTCGGAGCTGCCGTGCAGGCGATGGCCGACGACCGCAGGCAGGATCGCCTGCACGTCCTCGGGGAGCACTTGGCGGCGGCCCTCCATCATCGCCCACGCCTGGGCGGCGCGCAGGATCGCGACGCCGGCGCGCGGCGACAGGCCTTGCGTGAAGCGCGGCGAGATGCGCGTGTGGCTGATGATCTGCTGGACGTAGTCCAGGAGCGCGTCGGAGACCTGCATCTGCGGCACCGCTTTCTGCAGCTCGACGAGTTGCGCGGTGCTCATGGCGCGGTCGAGGTGCTGGATCATGTCCCTGCGCTCGGCGCCCTTCAGCAGCTCGCGCTCGGCTTTCGCGTCGGGATAGCCCAGGTTGATGCGCATGAGAAAGCGATCGAGCTGGGATTCCGGAAGGGGAAAGGTCCCGACCTGGTGCATCGGATTCTGCGTCGCGATCACGAAGAAGGGCTCGGGCAGCGGGCGCGTCTCGCCTTCCGCGGTCACCTGGTGCTCCTCCATGGCTTCGAGAAGCGCGCTTTGCGCCTTGGGGCTCGCGCGGTTGATCTCGTCGGCGAGAATGATCTGCGCGAAGATCGGGCCCGCGTGGAAGCGGAAAGTCGAGCTGTCGCGGTCGAAGATCGACACGCCGATGATGTCGGCGGGCAGGAGGTCGGAGGTGAACTGGATACGCTGGTAGTCGAGCCCCAGGAGGCGCGCCAGCGCGTGCGAAAGGGTCGTCTTGCCGACTCCCGGCACATCCTCGATCAGCAGGTGGCCGCGCGCGAGGATGCACGCCATCGCGAGCCGGATCTGGCGCTCCTTGCCGAGGATGACCTGCCCGGCCATCGCGATGACCGTTTCGGTGGGGCCGGCCGCAAGCCGGCTTCGCGCATCGAGAAGCATGGAAAAAAGGGAACCTTGTCAGCGGTTTACGAGTCGATCCGTTATGCGGGAAAAGGATAGCATGGCGCCTCGCTGGCTTGCGCCGGTCGTTCGCGGGAATCTTGAGTTTGGAACGCTGTTTACAGTCAATAGTTGCAACCCGATTTCTAGGTAAGGACAAAACATGATCCGACGATTTCTTGGGGCGGCCGTTGCCGCCGTTACCATTCCGGCCGGCGCCGCAAGTATTCCGGCAACGAACTACACTGACCTTTGGGACAACTCGAGGGACGTCTCGCTTGCGACCGCCGCCTGTCCGGGCGGTGAAAGCGGTTGGGGCATCACTTTTACCCAGCACGCTGACGCCCAAGTGGAAGCCGTCTGGTACACATACGATCCACGTGCGCCCGATGCGTCGATTCCCGGGAACTTCAAGCCGCTGTGGCTGGTGATGCCGGTGGGCAGTTGGACTTCGCCCACCGTATATAGCGGCAATATGTATGTGACACTCGGCACGCCCTTCTCGCTCCCCTGGGCGTTCCCGGACGGCCTTCCCGCGAGCAACGTCACCCAGGTCGGGACCTTCACGTTCACATTCACCAGCGCCAGCACCGGGACCTTCCAGTACAACGTGGCCCCCCCGACGGGGCTGGCCAGCTCGGACCCGGCCTTCGGCCTTCCGTCGTTCTCGGGCACCAAACCGATCTGCCGCAACAACTTCCAGTAGATACAATCGCGGGATGGCAACCGCGATCTTCACCCATGCCGACTGCGCTCGCCACGAGATGGGTGCCGGCCATCCCGAATCGCCGCAGCGGCTGAAGTCGGTGCTGGCGGCGCTCGAGGCGTCGGGCCTCGCCTCGCGCCTGACGATGCGAGAGGCGCCGGAAGCGAGCCGCGAGCATCTCGAGCGCGTGCACGACTCCGGGCACGTCGATCTCATCTTTTCCTCGGCGCCGCAGCGCGGCTACGCCTATCTCGATCCCGACACGTCGATGAACCCGAGCTCGCTCGGGGCGGCGTTGCGCGCGGCCGGCGCGGTCGTGAGCGCGACGGACCTGGTGATGGCGGGCGAGGCGCGCAACGCGTTCTGCGCGGTGCGCCCGCCCGGGCACCATGCGACGCCGCTGCGGCCCATGGGTTTCTGCATCTTCAACAACGTGGCGATCGGCGCCATGCACGCCCTCGAGGGCCACGGGCTCGAGCGTGTCGCGATCCTCGATTTCGACGTGCATCACGGCAACGGAACCGAGGAGGCGTTCCACGAGGATCCGCGCGTGATGCTCTGCTCGACCTTCCAGCATCCCTACTATCCCTATTGCGGCGCCGATTCGGGAAACGACCACATCATCAACGTGCCGCTTCCCGCGATGACCGACGGGCGCGGATTCCGCGAAGCGGTGGAGCGCGCCTGGATGCCGGCACTCGAATCCTTTCGCCCGCAGCTCGTGTTCGTCTCGGCGGGCTTCGACGCGCATCGCGACGACCCGCTCGCCTACCTGAAGCTCGATGACGAGGACTACCGCTGGGTGACGGAGAAGCTGGTGGACATCGCGGAGCGCCACGCCGAAGGCCGCGTCGTCTCGACGCGGGAGGGTGGCTACAACACCGCCGCGCTCGGCCGCTGCGTCGTCGAGCACGTGCGTGTGCTTGCTGGCTGACGCATTCAAG
>JADGRS010000333.1 GCA_017880705.1 Burkholderiales bacterium | reverse complement strand
GACCGGCGTCAGCTTCGCCGACGTCGCGGGCATCGACGAAGCGAAGGAGGAGCTGGTCGAGCTGGTGGAGTTCCTGCGCAATCCCGAGCGCTACCAGCGGCTGGGCGGGCGCATTCCGAAAGGCGTGCTCATCGTGGGCGCGCCCGGGACCGGCAAGACGTTGCTCGCGAGGGCCGTGGCGGGCGAAGCGAAGGTGGCGTTCCTTTCGCTCTCCGGCTCGGAATTCGTCGAGATGTTCGTGGGCGTGGGCGCGGCGCGCGTGCGCGACCTCTTCGCGCAGGCGCAGGAAAAGGCGCCGTGCATCATCTTCATCGACGAGCTGGATGCGCTCGGCAAGACGCGCGGAATCGCCGGTTACGGCGGACACGAGGAGCGCGAGCAGACCCTCAACCAGCTGCTGGTGGAGATGGACGGCTTCGATCCGGCGCGCGGCGTGATCATCCTCGCGGCGACCAATCGTCCCGAGACGCTCGATCCGGCGTTGCTGCGTCCGGGGCGCTTCGATCGCCACGTCGCGATCGACCGCCCGGACGCGCGCGGCCGGCGGCAGATCCTCGATGTGCACGTGAGAAAGGTGAAGCTCGCCGCGGACGTGAACCTCGACGCGATCGCGGCGAAGACGCCGGGCTTCGTCGGCGCCGACCTCGCCAATCTCGTGAACGAGGCCGCCTTGCGCGCCGCGCGCGAGGGCAAGGACGCCGTGGCGAACGCCGACTTCGACGAAGCCCTCGAACGAATCGTCGCGGGGCTCGAAAGGAAGAACCGCATCATGAATCCGCGGGAGAAGCGCATCGCCGCATGCCACGAGGCCGGGCATGCGCTCGTGGCCGAGCGCCGACCCGGCGCCGACCGCGTGAGCAAGATCTCCATCATCCCGCGCGGCATCGCGGCGCTGGGATACACGCGCCAGCAGCCGACCGAGGACCGCTATCTTCTCCAGAGAAGCGAGCTGCTCGACCGCCTCGACGTGCTGCTGGGCGGACGGGCGGCGGAGGAGATGCTCTGCGGCGACGTTTCCACCGGCGCGCAGAACGACCTGCAGCGCGCCACGGACATGGCGCGCCAGATGGTCACCCGCTACGGCATGAGCGAGGCGCTCGGCCTCGCGGCGTACGAGGCGCCCACGGATCCCTTCCTCCCGGGGGCCGAGCGGGAGCTCCATGGCCGCGAATACAGCGAGCGCGTCGCCGAGTCCATCGATGCCGAGGTCTCGCGGCTGCTGGCCGAGTCGAGGGAGCGCGACCTCGCCACGCTGCGCGAGTGCCGGCCGGCGCTCGAGCGGCTCGCCGACCTGCTGGTGGAAAAGGAAATGGTCGACCGCGCGATGCTCGACACGTTGCTCGCCGAGACCGGCACGTCGAGCTCCGCATCGGGCTGATGCCGGCGCGCGATGTCTTGCGCGCGGTCAAACGGGCTCGGGCGCCCGTGCGTATCCTCGATTGCAATCGTGCATTTCAAGGGTATCGACATGCGCAATCCCCAGACTTTCCTGTGCTACGCCCCGCGCGCGGGCCTGCGCTGCGCGTTGGTCTATCTCGCCGGCGATCGGAATGCCTACGGTTGGTTCACCGGGCCCGGGGAAGCGCACCTGGAGAGCGCTTACTTCCTGCTCGAGGACTACTACACGTCGCGCGAGACCCGCTACCAGGCGGTGGCCGACGTCGACCTGCACTCGAAATGGACGAGCGACGAGGCGATGTGCCACGAGCTCGCGCAGCTTCAGGAAGCGTTCAGGCGCGAATGGCTCTTCTATCGCGCGGATCCGCACGCGGTGGCGCAGCTCGACCAGTACGCGAAGTCCGAGCTGGCCCTGGGCGACGTGAACGTGAAGTTCGAGCTGCTGAACCGGTTCTCGAAGGCGCAGGCCGACTGGACGCACTACTCCCACGACTTCGAGCACGGCGTCCTCAAGTTCCTCGGCAAGCGCTGGCCGCTCGACTACCGCCTTCCCGAAGAGTGAGCCGCGGGGGCGTGCTCGCCGCCCTCTAATCCGCCTTGCGGTACGTGCCGACGAGCTCGGCCTCGGCGATCACGTGTCCGCGCATCGCCGCGTCGAGCTCCGCGCGCGTGGGTCCATGCAGGTCGGGCAGCACCGCGTCGAGCGCATACAGGCGATGGAAATAGCGGTGCGTCCCGATCGGCGGGCAGGGCCCCCCATAGCCCGTGCGGCGCCAATCGTTCACGCCCTCGCGCGCCCCGGCGGGCAATTCGTCCACGGCTTCCGGAAGGCCGCCGCAGTCGGGCGGAAGGTTGTAGAGCACCCAATGAATCCAGGTCATCTGCGGCGCCTCGGGATCGGGGGCGTCGGGATCGTCGACGACGAGCACGAGGCTCTTCGCTTCCCGCGGAACGCCGGACCACGCAAGGGGCGCGGACACGTCGTCGCCGTCGCACGTGTAGCGGGAGGGGATCGCGCCGCCCGGCCGAAATGCGCTGGAGGAGATTTTCATCGTTGCCCTCGATGGTCGCTCAGGCAGGGTCGGCCTGGTTGACGGGCGTCAAGACGAGCCGCCGCGGGTTTGCGACCATGGTCGGATGAGCGCGGGCGTGCCGGCAATCGAGACGCGGGAGCTTACGCGCCGCTTCGGCTCGTTTTGCGCAGTTGATCGCGTCACCTTCAGCGTCGACGCCGGCGAGATCTTCGCGCTGCTCGGGCGTAACGGGGCCGGCAAGACGACCGTCATCAAGATGCTCACGACGTTGCTTCCCCCGACCTCCGGCATCGCTTCGATCGGCGGATTCGACGTGGCGAGCGACGCGGCTCGCGTGCGGCGCATCATCGGCTACGTTCCCCAGGCGCTTTCGGCCGACGGCGAGCTTACCGGCTACGAGAATCTTCTCGTCTTCGCCAAGCTCTACGATGTCCCGCGCGCGCAGATCCGCGGCCGCATCGTGGAAGCGCTCGAATTCATGGACCTGGCGGCCTTTTCGCGCAAGCTGGTGAAGACCTACTCGGGGGGAATGATCCGCAGGCTCGAGATCGCCCAATCCACCTTGCACCGGCCGCGGGTGCTGTTTCTCGACGAACCCACCGTGGGCCTCGATCCGGTGGCGCGAATCGCGGTGTGGGAGATGCTGGAGAAGCTGCAGGCCCTTTCGGGAAGCGCGATCCTCCTCACGACGCACTATCTCGAGGAAGCCGAGCGCCTCTGCGGCCGCGTCGCGATCATGAACCAGGGACGGATCGCCGCCGCCGGCACTCCGCAATCGCTCAAGGACGCGGTGGGGCCCCAGGCCACGTTCGAGGACGTGTTCGAGCGCTACACCGCCGCCGGCGACGAGCCGCGGTCCGCATACGAGGCCACATCGCAAACGCGCGACGCGGCGAAGCGCCATGGCTGACGAAGGCACGACGGGGCTCGCGCGGCGGGGGAGCGCGGCCGCATCTTTCCTCGTGAAGATGCTGGCGATCGCGGAGATGGAGGTGCGGAAGCTTCGCCACGATCCGACCGAGCTCGCGAGCCGCGCCGTGCAGCCGGCACTCTGGCTCCTCATCTTCGGGGAAGTCATGAGCCGCGGCCACGCCATCGATACGGGCGGCTTGCCATACCTCGATTACATCGTTCCCGGGATCCTCGCGCAGAGCGTCCTTTTCATCGCGATCTTCAACGGGATCTCGATCATCTGGGAGCGCGATCTGGGCATCGTCCACAAGTTCCTCGTGAGCCCCACCCCGCGATCCGCGCTGGTGCTGGGCAAGGCGCTGGGCGGCGGGGTGCGCGCGCTCGTACAGGCGGTGGTGGTGCTCGCGCTGGGCGCGATGCTGGGCGTGCACCTGCGCCTCGACCCTCTTACGCTGGCGGGCGTTGCCGTGATCGCCGTCCTCGGGGCTGCGGTGTTCGGCACCTTCTCATTGATCGTCGCGTGCGTGGTGAAGACGCGCGAGCGCTTCATGGGTATCGGGCAACTCCTCACGATGCCGCTCTTCTTCGCGAGCAACGCGATCTATCCCACGGCGCT
>JADGRS010000332.1 GCA_017880705.1 Burkholderiales bacterium | reverse complement strand
GCGGCTCATGCGCGCCGCCGATGCCAAGTCCCCTGATTTTGCTTGAATTTGTAGTCCCGGACAGGCTAAAATAGCCGGCTAAGGCGACAAGACGATATTCAAGCGAAGATATTCAGAGTTCACGGAGATTTTTCCCATGCCCGTTACCACCGCAGACAAGGCGCGCGTCCTCACCCAGTACCAGCGCCAGCCGGGCGACACCGGATCCCCCGAGGTCCAGGTCGCGCTACTCACCGAACGCATCAACATGCTGACGGGACATTTCAAGTCGCACGTGAAGGATTTCCATTCGCGCCGCGGGCTGCTGAGAATGGTCAGCCAGCGCCGCAGCCAGCTGGACTACCTCAAGCGCAGCAACATCGAGGCTTATCGCTCGCTCATCGAGCGCCTCGGCCTGCGCAAGTAAGGCCACCTCGCCCCGAACACGACCCCGCGACGCCTCAGCATCGAGCGCTCGCGGGGTTTTTCGTTTCGGCCACAAAACTCGCGGGCACGCACCGCAGAACCGGCGAGTCACTCGCCAAGAACAGGATGACATCGTGAAATCCATCAAGAAGACATTCCCCTTCGGGCGCCACCAGGTAACCCTCGAAACAGGCGAGATCGCGCGCCAGGCCGACGGCGCCGTTCTGGTCACCATGGACGACACCGTGGTGCTCGTGACGTGCGTGGGACGCAAGGACCAGAAACCCGGCCAGGACTTCTTCCCCTTGACCGTCGACTACCAGGAAAAGACCTACGCCGCGGGACGCATTCCCGGCGGCTTCTTCAAGCGCGAGGGCCGCCCCTCGGAAAAGGAGATCCTCACGTCGCGGCTGATCGATCGCCCGCTTCGCCCTCTCTTTCCCGACGGCTTCTACAACGAGGTGCAGGTGATCGCGACGGTGCTGTCGATCAACCCCGAGGTTGATTCGGACATCCCGGCGATGATCGGCGCCTCCGCGGCGGTGACGCTCTCCGGAATTCCCTTCGACGGCCCGATCGGCGCGGCGCGCGTGGGCTACATCGACGGCAAGTACGTCCTGAATCCGACCAAGACCGAGCTCGAGGTCTCGCAGCTGAATCTCGTGGTCGCCGGCACCGAGAGCGCGGTGCTGATGGTCGAGTCCGAGGCGAGCGAGCTGTCCGAGGAAGTGATGCTCGGCGCCGTCATGTTCGGGCACGAGCAGATGCAGGCCGCGATCGACGCCATCCTCGAATTGGCGGACGAAGGTGGCAAGGACGATTGGGATTGGGAAGCGAAGGCCTCCGATGCCGCGCTGGTGGAGAAGATCCGCGTTATCGCCGAGAGCGATCTCGCCGAGGCGTATCGCCTCAAGTCGAAGGCGCTGCGCCAGGAAAAGCTCGAGGACATCAAGCGACGCGTGCTCGACGAGTGCGTGGTCAATGCCGAGGTCCCGGCCGACTCCAACGTCGCGCGCGGCATCCTCAAGGACATGGAAGCCAAGATCGTGCGCGGGCAGATCCTCGGCGGCGAGCCGCGCATCGACGGGCGCAACACGCGCACGGTGCGCCCTATCTCGATCCGTCCCACCCTCCTTCCCCGCGTCCACGGCAGCGTCCTCTTCACGCGCGGCGAGACCCAGGCGATCGTCACGACCACGCTCGGCACCGGACAGGACGAGCAGCGCATCGACGCGCTGCAGGGCGAGTACACCGAGCGCTTCATGATGCATTACAACTTTCCGCCGTTCTCCACCGGCGAGACCGGTCGCGTGGGATCGCCCAAGCGCCGCGAGATCGGCCACGGACGGCTCGCCAAGCGCGCGCTCCTGGCGGTGCTGCCGTCGAAGGAAGAGTTCGCCTATACGCTGCGCGTGGTCTCCGAGATCACCGAGTCCAACGGCTCCTCGTCGATGGCATCGGTGTGCGGAGGGTGCCTGTCGCTGATGGACGCGGGAGTGCCGCTGAAGGCCCACGTCGCCGGCATCGCGATGGGCCTCATCAAGGACGGCGGGCGTTTCGCGGTGCTCACCGACATCCTCGGCGACGAGGATCACCTGGGCGACATGGACTTCAAGGTGGCCGGTACCGAGCAGGGCATCACGGCGCTGCAGATGGACATCAAGATCACAGGCATCACGCGCGAGATCATGAAGGTCGCGCTCGACCAGGCCAAGGAAGGGCGCATGCACATCCTCGCCATCATGAAGCAGGCGGTGCCAGGACCGCGCGTCGAGATGTCGAACTACGCGCCGCGCATCATCAAGATGAAGATCAACCCCGACAAGATTCGCGAGGTGATCGGCAAGGGCGGCAGCGTGATCCAGGCCCTGACCCGCGAGACGGGCACGACGATCGACATCGAGGACGACGGCACGATCTCCATCGCATGCCTTTCCGCGGAAGCGGGCGAGGCCGCGCAGGAGCGGATACGGGCGATCACTGCGGAAGTCGAGGTCGGCAAGGTCTACGAAGGCCCGGTGCTGCGCCTCCTCGACTTCGGCGCGATCGTGCAGTTGCTGCCCGGCAAGGACGGCCTGCTGCACATCTCGCAGATTGCCCACGAGCGCGTGAACGCGGTTTCCGATTACCTCAAGGAAGGGCAGATCGTGAAAGTGAAAGTGCTCGAGGCCGACGACAAGGGCCGCGTGCGCCTCTCCAGAAAGGCCCTCCTCGATCCGCCGGCGCCGAAGCGCGAGGAGTCTCCGCCTCCGACACCGGCCGAATCGACATCGCAGTAAGGGGCCGCGTACAATTTCGGTGAATTCGGGGTGTAGCGCAGCCTGGTAGCGCGCTTGCTTTGGGAGCAAGATGTCGGGGGTTCAAATCCCTCCACCCCGACCCTCGCGTGCGACGATTCGATTCGGAATGCGCCCGTAGCTCATCCGGATAGAGCACCGGCCTTCTAAGCCGGGGGTAACAGGTTCGAATCCTGTCGGGCGCGCCAGTTAACGGTGGCTGTAGCTCAGCGGTAGAGTCCTGGATTGTGATTCCAGTTGTCGTGGGTTCGAATCCCATCAGCCACCCCAGAAATGACAGAGTGTCCGCGTCGAGAGGCGCGGATTTTTTTCTGGAGCGCCGGCGCGAGGCGCCGGAGAGCTCGCCTAGGCCTTCCGGCGCAGGAGCTGCTGCTGCTCGCGCTGCCAGTCGCGCTCCTTCTCGACCTCGCGCTTGTCGTGCTGCTTCTTCCCCTTGGCGAGCCCGATGGAGATCTTCACGCGTCCCTTGGTGTAGTGCAGGTCGATGGGCACGAGCGTGTAGCCTTTCTGCTCCACCTTCCCGATGAGCTTGCGGATCTCCTCCGCGTTGAGAAGGAGCTTGCGCGAGCGGGTGGGATCGGGATGGACATGGGTCGAAGCGGTCGGCAGGGGGCTCACGTGCATGCCGATGACGAAAGGCTCCGCGCCCATCAGGGTCACGTAGGCTTCCTTCAGCTGCACGCGGCCGGCCCGGATGGACTTCACTTCCCATCCCTCGAGGACGAGACCGGCCTCGAAACGCTCCTCGACGAAGTAGTCGTGGAAGGCTTTCCTGTTTTCGACGATCGACATAGCGTTTATTCTACCGGTCGCACCATGCCTACCGTCCGAAAGAGCGTGCTCGTCGGCCGACCCGCGCAAGCGATGTTCGAGCTGGTCGAGGATATCGAGCGCTATCCGCAGTTCCTGCCATGGTGCTCGGGCACGAAGGTGCTCGAGCGAACCCCCGGGACCACGAAGGCGCGCATCGACATCGACTATCGCGGGCTGGTGACGCACTTTTCCACGATCAATCGCAAGCACGAGCCGCGGGATATCGACATTGAGCTCGACGAGGGACCCTTCGAAAGCCTCCACGGCCGCTGGTCCTTCACGCCGCTCGGCGAAGACGGCTGCCGCGTGGAGTTCACTCTCGACTACGCGTTCTCGAGCGCGGCGATGAGTGTCGTCCTCGCGCCCGTTTTCGGGCACATCGTCGCGACGCTCGTCGAACGATTCGTCGCCCGCGCCGAGGCGAAGCCGTGATCCGCGTCCTCGTCGC
>JADGRS010000051.1 GCA_017880705.1 Burkholderiales bacterium | reverse complement strand
CTCGTCGACGAGGACAAGACGCGCTTCGACTTCAGCCACAACGCGCCCATGACGCATGATGAGATCCGCCGCGTCGAATCGCTCGTGAATGCCGAGGTGCTCAAGAACGAAGCGACCAGCGCGCGCGTGATGCCCATCGATGACGCGCAGAAGCTGGGCGCGATGATGCTCTTCGGCGAGAAGTACGGCGACGAGGTGCGCGTGCTCGAAATCGGCAGCTCGCGCGAGCTCTGCGGCGGCACGCACGTCGCGCGCACCGGCGACATCGGCCTCTTCCGCATCGTCTCCGAAGGCGGCGTCGCGGCGGGCATCCGGCGCCTCGAAGCGATCGCGGGAACCGTCGCGCTCGCGCAGGTGCAGCAGGAATCGGATCGCCTCGCGCGGGTGGCCGATGCGCTCAAGGCGCAGCCCGCCGAGATCGAGGCGAAGCTCGCCGTCGCGCTCGAGAACGCGCGCACGCTGGAGAAGGAGCTCGCGCGCCTCAAGGTGAAGATGGCGACCTCCCAGGGACGGGACCTCGCCGGCAGCGCGATCGACGTGAAGGGCGTGAAGGTGCTCGTCGCAAAGCTCGAGGGCGCCGACCAGAAGACGCTTCGCGAAACGCTCGACCAGCTGAAGGGGAAGCTCCCGTCGAGCGCCATCGTGCTCGCCGCCTCCGAGGGCGAGAAGGTGAGCCTCATCGCGGGCGTGACCCAGGACCTCATCAACCGGGTCAAGGCGGGCGAGCTCGTGAACTTCGTCGCCCTGCAAGTCGGAGGCAAGGGCGGCGGGCGTCCCGACATGGCGCAGGCCGGGGGCACCAACGCGTCCGCGCTTCCCGCGGCGCTCGAATCCGTGCGCGGCTGGGTCGAGGAGCGTCTCTGAGCTCCCGCTCGTCCCCCAGCGTGAAGCCGCAAGCCTCGTGAGCCTCGAAACGTTTTCGTACTGCCCGCGTTGCGCACGCCCGCTTGCCGACCGCGCCATCAAGGATATCGAAGGCCTCGTGTCGCAGCGCCGCGCATGCACCGATGAATGCGGCTACGTGCAGTGGGGCAACCCCGTTCCTGCGGTGGGCGCCATCGTCGAGCACGAGGGCGAAATCATCCTCGCGCGCAACGCCGCGTGGCCCGAAGGCTTCTTCGCGCTGGTGACGGGATACCTCGAAGCCCGCGAGGATCCACGCCGGGCCGTCGTGCGCGAGGTGAAGGAGGAGCTCGGGCTCGACGTCTTCGAGACGAACCTCGTCGGCAACTACATCTTCGAGCGCAAGAACGAAGTGATGCTCTGCTACCACGTGGTGGCCCGCGGCACGGTCACGCTCGGCAACGAGCTCGCCGAGTATCGCCGTTGCAAGCCCGCGGAGCTCAGGCCCTGGAAGCGCGCGACGGGGCTCGCCGTCGCCGACTGGATGCGCTCGCGCGGCCTCGCCTTCGAGTGGGACGAGCGCCCGGCGCTGCGCGCGGAGAACGAGCGCACGTGAACGCGCCGTCGACTCGCGAGCGTATCGCCTCTTACCTGCGCGTGGCCGGCCTCGAATCGCTCCAGGGCCGCGAGGCCGACGTCGAGCGCGCGGTGCGCGACCTCGTGGAGGCGATGGGCGAGAAGGTGGCGATCGCCGATCCGGAATCGCTGTACCGCTACCGGGTGCCGATGCTCACCGAGGACGGGAGCTGCTCGATCGTCGACGAGCTCGCGCCCGTTCCCTACGATCTCACGGCGATACTCGGTGGCCGCTCCGAGCAGACGACGCGCCGCCTCGCGCTTCTCGAGCGCCTCGTCGAGCGGGCGCAGGAAACCACCGGCGCCGACTGGGTCGGTGTCTACCAGCGGCGCGTGAACCCCGCCGGCATCGACGTCATGGTGAAAGTCTCCTACGTGGGGCTTCCCACCCGCGCGGAATTTCCGCTCACGCGCGAGTTTGCCGAGCGCAGCACCAACAGCACCGTCGGCCTCACGGGACGCGCGACGGTGCTCGACGACGTGTCGAAGCACGTCGAGGCGGGCGGTGGCTTCTACGTTTGCGATACCGGCGTGCAATCGGAAGCGTGCGTGCCGATCCTCGACGACGCGCGCCAGGTCACGGGCCTCGTCGACGCGGAGGCGAAGCCGAAGGGATTCTTCGGCGCCGAGCGCCTCGTGGTCATCGCCGCGCTCTCGATGGTGGCCGCCGCGGTGCTGCCGTGAGCGACGCGCTCGAGATCCGCAACCTGCACAAGCAGTTCGGCGGCACGCCCGCCGTCGACGGGCTCGATCTCGTGATTCCCCGCGGAGAGTTCCACGCGCTCCTCGGTCCCAACGGCGCGGGCAAGACGACGACCCTGCGGATCGTCGCAGGACTCGTGCGCGCGGACTTCGGCACCGTGCGCGTCCTCGGCCATGACATCGCGAGCGACGCGCGCGCGGCGAAGAGCGTGCTCGCCTTCCTGCCCGACGATCCGCTGCTCTACGGAAAGCTGAGGCCCCTCGAATATCTGGAGTTCGTCGCGGGACTGTGGAGCATCGACGCGGCCACCGCGCAAGCGCGCGCCGCGGACCTTCTCTCGACCCTTTCCCTCGACGACAAGCTGGACGGGCGCATCGAGACCTTCTCGCGCGGCATGCGCCAGAAGCTCGCGCTCGCAGGGGCCCTGATCCACGATCCCGCCGTCATGATCCTCGACGAGCCGCTCACGGGCCTCGACGCGGCCGCGGCGCGCCTCGTGAAGGACATCCTCATCGAGCGCGTGAAGCAGGGCTGCACCGTGGTGCTCACGACGCACATCCTCGAGATCGCCGAGCGCCTCGCCGAGCGCATCAGCATCATCGCTCGAGGGCGCATCATCGCCCAGGGCACCATGGCCGAGCTTCGCGGCGGCTCGGCGCGCGGCGAGACGCTCGAGGACATCTTTCTCGAGCTCACCAGCGAGGGCGCGGGTGGCGCGGCGCCTTAAGCCGGCGACCTGGCCGTGGCTGTTCGCGCACGAGGCGCGGCTGATGTGGCGCACGGCGGGCGGCGCGCACCTCGTGCTTGTCCTCGGCTTCTGCGCGGTCGCGATGCTCCTCGCGCACCTCGTGGGATGGGCGCTCATGCGCCACCTCGACCTGGAAGCGATGTTGCGGACAAGATCGACGATCGTGGTGTGGAGCGGCGCGATCCTGCTGCTCTTCATTCTCTCGATGGCGTTCGGCCTCGCGGTGAGCGCCATCTTCAGCCGCGGCGACATGGACCTCCTCCTTTCTTCGCCTGTGCCGATCCGCGGCATTTACACGGTGCGCGCTATCTCGGTCGCCCTCGGCTCGATCGCGCTGTTCTCGCTCCTCCTGCTTCCGATCGCGAACATGGCCGCCGTACTCGGTCGCTGGCGATCGCTCGCGGGGTATCCGGTTCTCCTCTCCGTGGGCCTGCTCTGCGCGGCGCTCGCCTTCGCGGGCACGCTCGGCCTGGCGCGCGCGCTGGGAGCGCGGCGGGCGCGGGTCGCGGCGCAGGTCCTGGGCGCGGTCGCGGGAGCCTTCGTCGTTCTCGCGAGCCAGTTCTTCAACCTGATGCCGAAATACACGCAGGACGCCGTGGCCCGATGGATCAAGTCCGATGCAAGCGCGGCGTGGCTCGGGCCGAACAGCCTGCTCACGTGGCCTGTGCGGGCGTTCTTCGGCGATCCCCTTCCGGCGGTCGCGATGCTCGCGCTGGGATTCGGCGGATTCGCGCTCACCATGCACCTCACGGCCGGGAGCTTTGCGAGCGCCGCGCAGGAAAGCGCGGTCGCCGCATCGCCGCGTTGGCGCCCGGGTGCGCGCCGCCGCGGGTTTCGCAGCGGCCTCGCGCGCATCGTGATCGCCAAGGAGCTCATCCTCATCGCGCGCGATCCGATGCTCATCGCGAAGGCGCTGCTGCAGGTCCTCTACCTCGTCCCGATGCTCATGATCCTGGTGCGCCGCGGCGATCTCGCGCAGGTGCTCGCCGCATCGCTCGTGGTCATGGCTTCGAGCGTCGCCGGGACCTTCGCATGGCTCACGGTGAGCGGCGAGGAGGTGCCGGACCTCCTGCAATCCTCGCCCATCTCCCGGGAGCGCATGCGCTGGCTCAAGGTGTGCGCCGCGCTCCTGCCGGTGGGCGTGCTGATCGTTCCGTTTCTCGCGTGGTACGCGTGGCTGTCGCTGCGCGTGTTCGCGATCGTCGCCGTGTTCGCGGCGGCGGGAGTGGCGTCGGCGGCGGTGATCCAGGTGTGGACGGGGAAGCCCAGCGCGACGCGCGACCTGAAGGCGCGCGGGAGGCAGAACGTCCTGATGAACTTCGTCGAGCTCTTCTGCAGCCTGGGATGGGCCGCGGCGTGCTTCTTGGCGATCTCGGGCTACTACCGATACATCCCGGCGGGCGTGGCCCTGGGGGTCGCGGGCCCGGGGGCGGCCTGGCTCGTGCGGCAGTGGCGCGACCGCAACGAGCTCAGCGCGGGCGCGTGAACGGTTTCTTGCCGTCGCGCCAGCGCCGCCACGCCTTCGGATTCTCGAGCGCTTCGAGGAGCGCCAGGTTCATGTCCACGGGCGCCGCGTCGAGCCGTGCGTCGCGCGCCTCGGCGTCCCACGTGGACCGCTCGGGCATCAGCGCTTCGGCGGCATCATGTCGGTGATCGAGCCTTCCGCCATCTCCGCCGTGAAGAAGACCGTCTCCGAGAGAGTGGGATGCGGATGGATGGTGAGGCCGATGTCCTCCGCATCCGCGCCCATCTCGAGAGCGAGCACGGTCTCGGCGATGAGCTCGCCCGCGTTCACGCCGACGATGCCCGCGCCGAGGATGCGCTTCGAGCCTTTCTCGTAGAGCACCTTGGTCAGGCCCTCTTCGCGCCCCATGCCGAGCGCGCGGCCGCTCGCGCCCCAGGGGAACACCGCCTTGTCGTACTCGATGCCCTTTTCCTTCGCCTCGGGCTCCGACAGTCCCATCCACGCCACTTCGGGATCGGTGTACGCGACGCTCGGGATGGTGCGCGCCTCCCACGCGTGGTGGCTCATCCCCGAAATCACTTCAGCAGCCAGCTTCGCCTCGTGGGTCGCCTTGTGCGCGAGCATGGGCTCGCCCACGATGTCGCCGATCGCGAAGATGTGCGGCACGTTGGTGCGCATCTGGTTGTCCACGGGGATCCAGCCGCGCTCGTTCACGTTGACGCCCGCCTTTTCGGCGCCGATGTGGTGGCCGTTGGGACGGCGTCCCACCGCGAGGAGCACGCGGTCGTAGATCTCCGGCTTGGGAGCCTCGCCGCCGCCGGCCGGCTCGAAGAAGGCCTTGAGGCCCACCGACGTCGACTCGATCTTGGCGACCTTCGTCTTCAGGAGGATCTTCTCGTAGCGCTTCTCGATGCGCTTCGCGAGCGGCTTCACGATGTCGGGATCGGCGCCGGGGATGAGCCGGTCCATGAACTCCACGACGGTCACCTTCGATCCGAGCGCGTCGTACACCGTCGCCATCTCGAGACCGATGATGCCGCCTCCGATGATGAGGAGGCGCTTCGGGACGTCCTTCAACTCGAGGGCGCCCGTGGAATCCATGAGGCGCGGATCGTCATAGGGAAATCCGGGAATCTGCGCCGACTGCGACCCCGCCGCGATGATGCAGTGGTCGAACGATACGACCTTCCTGCCGTCCTTCGTCTCGACCTCGAGCGCATGCGACGACGAGAAGGCCGCCTTGCCTTCGATCACCGTCACCTTGCGCGCCTTGGCGAGCGCCGTGAGGCCCTTGGTGAGCTTGCCGACGACGCTTTCCTTCCACGCGCGCAGCTTGTCGAGGTTCGTCTTCGGGGGGCCGAACTCCACGCCGAAGGCGCTCATCTCCTCGGCATCGGCGATCACGCGCGCGGCGTGCAGCAGCGCCTTCGACGGAATGCATCCGACGTTGAGGCATACGCCACCCAGCGTCGCGTAGCGCTCGACGAGAACCACCTTCTTGCCGAGGTCCGCGGCACGAAACGCCGCCGTGTAGCCGCCGGGGCCCGCGCCGAGCACGAGCACTTCCGCATGGAAATCCGCATCGAGGCTGGCGAGGGTCGATGTGAGCGCCTCGCGAACCGATTGGGACGACGAGGGCGCGGGCGCCGAGCTTGGCGCGGGTGATGGCGTCGCGGGCTTGGACGCCTGGCCCGCCGCTTGCGCGGGGGCCGCAGCACCCGATGCCGGCGCGCCCGCGTCGGCGGAAGCGGCCGTGTCGAGGATCGCGATCAGCGCTCCCTGCGAGACCTTGTCGCCGACCTTGACTTTCACTTCCTTCACCGTGCCCGCGTGCGTCGAGGGCACTTCCATCGTCGCCTTGTCGCTTTCGAGCGTGACGAGGGAATCTTCCTTGCGCACCGCGTCGCCCGGCTGCACCAGGATCTCGATGACCGGCACGTCCTTGAAGTCGCCGATGTCAGGCACCTTGACCTCGATCGTCGCCACGGCCGCCCCTTACAGCATGCCGCGCCGCAGGTCGGCGATGACCTGGGCGAGGAAGGAGGTGAAACGGGCGCCGAGCGCGCCGTCGACGACGCGATGGTCGTACGAAAGCGAGAGCGGCATCATGAGGCGGGGCGCGAACTCCTTGCCGTTCCACACGGGCTTCATCGCCGCCTTCGAGACGCCGAGGATCGCGACCTCGGGCGCATTCACGATCGGCGTGAACGCGGTGCCGCCGATGCCGCCGAGGGACGAGATCGAAAACGTTCCGCCCTGCATGTCAGCGGGGCCCAGCTTGCCTTCGCGCGCTTTCGCCGCGAGGTCCGAAGTCTCTATCGCGATCTCGATCACCCCCTTCTGGTCCGCCGACTTCACGACGGGCACGACGAGGCCGTTGGGCGTGTCGGCGGCGAAGCCGATGTTCCAGTATTGCTTGACGACGAGGTTGTCGCCGTCGAGCGAGCTGTTGAGCGTCGGATACTTCTTCAGCGCCGCGACCACCGCCTTGATGAGGAACGCGAGGGGCGTGATTTTCACTCCGGACTTCGCATTCTCCTCGTTCACTTTCGCGCGGAAGGCCTCGAGCTCGGTAATGTCCGCCTCGTCGAACTGCGTCACGTGCGGAATCATCACCCAGTTGCGCGAAAGCGCCGGGCCCGAGATCTTCTGGATGCGCGTGAGGGGCTTCGTCTCGATCGGACCGAACTTGGCGAAGTCGACCTTGGGCCATGCGGGAAGCCCGAGATCGCTCATGCCGCCGGCGCGGGCTGCCGCGGACGGCGCCGCGCCCCCCGATAGCGCCTGCTTCACGAAATTCTGGATGTCGTCCTTGAGGATGCGTCCTTTCGGGCCGGATCCCGAAACCTTCGCGACCTCGACGCCGAGCTCGCGTGCGAAGCGGCGCACGCCGGGGCTCGCGTGCGGCGGAGTGCCGGAATCCGGTGCCGCCAATGCGGGCGCTGGCGCAATGGGCGCTGCGCTTGCCGCCGGTTGCGCGGCCGCGGCGGCGGGCGCAGCGGCTTGCGGGGCCGGGGGCGCCTTCGGCTGAGGGGGCGCGGCCTTCGTCGCGGGCGCTTCAGCCTTCGCCGCCGCGTCGCCTTCGAAAGTCAGGATCGCGACGCCCTCGCTCACCTTGTCGCCCACCTTCACGAGGATCGTCTTCACGGTGCCGGAAGAGGGCGCCGGCACCTCCATCGTCGCC
The DNA here is from genome assembly GCA_017880705.1 of Burkholderiales bacterium. Taxonomy (GTDB): domain Bacteria; phylum Pseudomonadota; class Gammaproteobacteria; order Burkholderiales; family Usitatibacteraceae; genus Usitatibacter. The sequence goes on along the minus strand of JADGRS010000051.1, from coordinate 4,536 downwards.
TTGTCGCTTTCGAGCGTGAGGAGCGAGTCGTCCTTCTTGACGGAATCGCCCGGCTTCACCAGCACCTCGATCACGGGGACGTCCTTGAAGTCCCCGATGTCGGGAACCCTGACTTCGAATGCGGCCAACTTGCTTCTCCTTAATTTCGTTGTGGCCAATCACACCGTCCAGGGCGCGGGCTTCTCCGTGTCGATGCCGTATTTCCTGATCGCCTCCGCCACCTTCGTGGGCGCGATCTCGCCGTCCTCGGCGAGCGCCTTCAGCGCGGCGACGGCGACGTAGTGGCGATTCACCTCGAAGAAGCGGCGCAGGTTGTCGCGCGAGTCGCTGCGCCCGAAGCCGTCGGTGCCGAGCACCTTGTAGCGGCGCGGCACGAACTCGCGGATCTGGTCGGCGAAGGTGCGCATGTAATCCGTCGACGCGATCACCGGGCCCTTCGTTCCCGCGAGGCACTGCTCGACATACGAGGCGCGCGGCTTTTCCGTGGGGTGCATGAGATTCCATCGCGCGGCGGCGAGGCCGTCGCGGCGAAGCTCGGTGAAGCTCGGGCAGCTCCACACATCGGCCGACACGCCCCAGTCCTTCTTCAGGAGCTCCGCGGCGAACATCACCTCGCGAAGGATCGTGCCGCTTCCCATCAACTGAACCCGCGCGCCGGCGCCGGGCCCCCCGTCGGAGAGCCGGTACATGCCCTTCAGGATTCCTTCGCGCGCGCTTGGCGCAAGGCCGGGGTGGGGGTAATTCTCGTTCATGAGCGTGATGTAGTAGAAGACGTCCTCCTGGTCTTCCACCATGCGGCGCAGCCCGTCATGGACGATCACCGCGACTTCGTACGCGAAGGTGGGGTCATAGGAGACGCAATTCGGCACGAGCGACGAGATGACGTGGCTGTGCCCGTCCTCGTGCTGAAGGCCCTCGCCGTTCAAGGTCGTGCGTCCCGCGGTGCCGCCCATGAGGAAGCCGCGGGCGCGCAGGTCGCCGGAAGCCCACACGAGATCGCCCACGCGCTGCATGCCGAACATCGAGTAGAAGATGAAGAACGGGATCATCGGCACGTTGTTGTTCGAGTACGACGTCGCCGCCGCCATCCACGAGCACATCGCGCCCGCCTCGTTGATGCCTTCCTGCAGGATCTGCCCGCTCTTGTCCTCCTTGTAGAACATGAGCTGGTCGCTGTCCTCGGGCTCGTAGAGCTGCCCCACCTGCGAATAGATCCCGAGCTGGCGGAAGAGGCCCTCCATGCCGAAGGTGCGCGATTCGTCGGGGACGATGGGCACGACGTTCTTGCCGACGCCCTTGTCCTTCACGAGGATGGTCAGCATGCGCACGAAGGCCATCGTCGTGGAGATTTCACGGCCCTCGGCGGTCGCGTCGAGGAGCGGCTTGAAGGTCTCGAGCTTCGGCACCTGCAGCTTCACGCTCTTCCTGCGGCGCTGGGGCAGCGAACCGCGGCGCGTGCGCAGCTCCTTCAGGTACTGCATCTCCGGCGAGTCGTCGGCCGGCTTGTAGTAGGGAAGGTCGGCGAGCTTGTCGTCGGCGATGGGGATGTTGAAGCGGTCGCGGAACTGGCGCAGCGCCTCGATGGGCATCTTCTTTTGCTGGTGCGCGACGTTCTTGCCCTCGCCCACCGCGCCCATGCCGTAGCCCTTCACCGTCTTCGCGAGGATCACGGTGGGCTGCCCCTTGTGCTTCACCGCGGCGGCGTACGCCGTGTAGACCTTGTGCGGATCGTGCCCGCCGCGATTCAAGCGCCACACGTCCTCGTCCGACATGTTGGCGACCATCGCCTTCAGCTCCGGGTACTTGCCGAAGAAATGCTCGCGCACGTAGGCGCCGTCGCGGCTCTTGAACTTCTGGTACTCGCCGTCGACCGCCTCTTCCATGCGCTTCAGCAGGAAGCCGTCCTTGTCGCGCGCGATGAGCGGATCCCAGTAGGAGCCCCAGATCACCTTGATCACGTTCCAGCCGGCGCCGCGGAAATCGGCCTCGAGCTCCTGGATGATCTTGCCGTTGCCGCGCACCGGTCCGTCGAGGCGTTGCAGGTTGCAGTTGATGACGAAGACGAGGTTGTCGAGGTTCTCGCGCGAGGCCATGCCGATCGCGCCGAGCGATTCGGGCTCGTCCATCTCGCCGTCGCCCATGAAGGCCCACACCTTGCGCTCAGCCGTCTTCGCGTGGCCTCGATCCTGCAGGTAGTGGAGGAAGCGCGCCTGGTAGATCGCCTGGATGGGGCCGAGGCCCATCGACACCGTGGGAAATTGCCAGAAGTCGGGCATGAGCCAGGGGTGGGGATATGAAGAGATGCCCTTGCCGTCGACCTCCTGGCGGAAGTTGTCGAGCTGCGCTTCGCTCAGGCGCCCCTCGAGGAACGCGCGCGCGTAGACGCCCGGCGACGAGTGGCCCTGCATGTAGATGAGGTCTCCGCCGTGGGTATCGCTCGGCGCATTCCAGAAGTGATTGAAGCCGACGTCATAGAGCGTCGCGGCGGAGGCGAAGCTCGCGATATGCCCGCCGAGCTCGAGATCCTTCTTGCCCGCGCGCAGCACCATCGCGACGGCGTTCCAGCGAACCATCGCGCGCAGCCTCTGCTCGAGCGCCGGATCGCCCGGCATGCGCTCCTCGAGATGCGTGGGGATGGTGTTGATGTACGCGGTCTGCGCGCGATAGGGCAGGTACGCTCCGGAGCGGCGCGCCTTGTCGACGAGCTGCTCGAGGAGGTAGTGCGCTCGCTCGGGGCCCTCGATCTCGAGAACGGCTTCGAGCGAGTCGACCCATTCGCGAGTCTCCAGGGGATCGATGTCTTGAAGGCGGTCCATTGCGGTCTCGATGGGGTGGGAGCGGGGGTGAACCAGAAAAAAACGGGCGGGGCGGAAGCCCCATTAAACCGAATCGTATAATGACTGGCAACCTGAGGGGGAACCCCCTTGGCCGGGGCCAAAGTATCCCTAGAAATCAGGCACATCGGGCGGGAAGCGGGATTGTTTCTCAAAAAAGCATTTTAAGTTATTATAAAATCCGAGTTTTTGCGGATTTGCGGCCTACAAGAACCGAAAACGGGATGAGACAACAGGCGCATGGGAATCGGGAGGGTGATCGCGTTGCAATTCGCGAGGCCGGGCAATGGCGCGTCGCCGGAGCGTGCGCATGAGCCTTTCGCAGGCATTGCAGTCGGCGAGCCTCACGGATCCGGGCCGCGTTCGTGACCACAATGAAGATTGCATCGAATCGCGCCCGGACATCGGGCTCTTCGTCCTCGCCGACGGAATGGGCGGATACAACGCCGGCGAAGTCGCGAGCGGCATGGCGACCTCGCTCATCTCCGACGGCCTGCAGGAAACCTGGGACCTGCGCAGCCTCGCGAGCCGGGCACGCGACGACACCAAGGCGCTCTCCGAGCAGCTCATCAAGGACCAGGTCACGCGCGCGAACAGCGCCATCTTCACCACGTCGCAGAACAATCCCGAGTGCGCCGGCATGGGCACCACGCTCGTGGTAGCGCTCTTCTTCGACAACTTCATGACGGTCGCCCACATCGGCGATTCGCGGCTGTACCGGCTGCGCGGCGAATCGATGGAGCAGGTGACCCGCGACCACTCGCTCCTGCAGGAGCAGCTCGACTCGGGGCTCATCACGCCCGAGGAGGCGAAGCTCTCGCAGAACAAGAACCTCGTCACGCGCGCGCTGGGCATCGATCCCAGCGTGGAGCCCGAGGTGCACGTGTACGAGACGCAGCCCGACGATACGTACCTGCTGTGCTCGGACGGCCTGTCGGACATGGTCGAGGACGAGGAGATCCGCCTCACCCTCATCACCTTGAAGTCCAACCCGAACCTCACGGTGCAGCAACTGGTGCAGGCGGCCAACGACAACGGCGGCCGCGACAACATTTCGGCGATGCTGATCAGGGTCGCTGAGCCCTTTGGAGTGCCGCGCGGCTGGCTCGCGCGGTTGAAGGCACTATTCCGGTAAGACAAGGAAAACGACTATGGCCAAGCTCATCCTCAGCGTCGACGGGCAAGTGCTCAAGGAGTACCAGCTCTCCAAGGAGCGAACGCTCATCGGGCGAAAGCCTCACAACGACATCCCGATCGACAACCTTGCGGTCAGCGGCGAGCACGCGGCGATCATCACGATCCTGAACGACTCCTTCATCGAGGACCTCGGGAGCACCAACGGGACGATGGTCAACGGCAAGCCCGTCAAGAAGCACTTCCTGCAGAACAACGACGTCGTCGAGATCGGCAAGCACAAGCTCAAGTACTTCAACGATGCCCCCACGGCGGCCACCGCGGCGGACTTCGAGAAGACGATGATCATCCGCAATCCCGCCAAGGCTGCCCCGCCGCCCGCCGCGGACAAGTCCATGGGGGATACGCAGACCAACCTGAAGGCGCTGTCGACCCAGCCGCCGAAGCCTACCCCGGCTCCCACGGCGCCGCCGCCTCCGCCGCCCCCGCCGGCCCCCGCGGCGGCCGCTTCGTCGCCGATCGCCACCTCGCCGCCGGCCCCCTCGCCGGCACCCGCTGCCGCTGCTCC
>JADGRS010000050.1 GCA_017880705.1 Burkholderiales bacterium | reverse complement strand
GCGCGCACATTCCGACCATCCCCAGGATTTGAATGTGAATCGCCCAGAAGAACGGCGATGCGAGACGCGTTTGGATTTGCAGCCCGCGCCAGGGGGCTGTCAGTGATCTATCGGGCGGCGATGCGAGGAGCATCAAAGCGGAACAAGATAAATTAGGGATGGCGGACTGAACAGGCACGGCCTAACTCTTCAGAGCCTCATTGAAGTGTTGGGGTGAAGCTCGAGAGGGGGTGCCCCGCTCATCGCACAGGAGAAGAACTCAAGGAAATTCGAGCGCTATCGTAAGTAGCGAGCTCCCTCCCGATTGAAAGGTCGAGGTCCCCCGGGTCGAGCTTCACCCCCACTTCGATGAGGCGATCAGGTTCGCTCGGCGGGCAGTAAGGACGGCGCATCTTCACCGCGCAACGCTTCCGCGAGCATCATGAAGACCGAGAACGCGATCGGCACGGCGACCTGCCCCGTGAGACGCGCCCACGAGGTGACCACGTGCCACTTCACGTCGTACGGGGTCACGAAGTACGCGCTCGTGAAGACGACGATCTGAAGCGCGGTGACGGCCAGGACAAAGCGCTCGCGCCGTCTCGCGGCGGCGGGCGCGAGGAGGAGCCCCGCGAAGAGGGCCACCCAGAACCAAGGCCGGTGAAGGCGCTCGGCCAGGAACGCGAAGATCTCGGGAGCGGATGCGAGCCGCTCCATGAGGCGCGAGATCACGGAGCCGCCGACGATGTCGGTGGGAAGCGCGTGCGCGACGCGAAGGGCGAGCCACGGCGCGGCGAGCGCATACGCGGGCCATAGCCGGGGCAATCGCGCCGCGGCGCGCTCGCGAGACCACGACACGGCGAGCAACGCGATCGTCACCGCGACGATCAAGGCCATGCCTTCGTTCTTGCAGTTGGCCGCGAAGCCCAGCATGAGCGCCGCGTGGCGCCACGTGGCGGCATCGTCTTCGCGAAGCGCCTCGCGCACCAGGAGCACCCCGGCGCCTCCGAAGGCGATGAGCGCTCCTTCCGCGAGCCCGAGGTCGAGGCTGAGGCTCATCGCCGCCAACGCGAATGTCAGGAGCGCGGCGAAGAGCGGCGTCGTCTCCCGCGCGGCGAGCGCGCGCGCGACGAGCAGCAGCGCGGCGCCCCACGCCACGAAGAGCGGACCCATCCAGCGGTCGCTCCAGCCTCCCGCGACGAGCGACACGAAATCGAAATTCAGCGGCACCAGCAACGGATAGTCGGGGTGGGCGAAGATGTTCCAGCGGCTCTCGAGAAACCTCCAGTCGATGCCGCCGATCTCGAGGAAGGCCCTCGCCTTGAGCCCCCAGATCGCCCAGAAGTCCCATTCCCAGAGCGGCGCGAGCGTGGCATAGAGCGAATAGCAGGCGAGCGTGCCGAGCGTGAGGAGGTCGATGACATGCGGGCGCGCGCCGGCGTGCCGCTTGCCGGTCGCCGGTTGCCGCATCGCCACGAACGCGGCGATCGCGAACACCGCGAGCGCCGCGGCCGCGACGACCGCAAGCGTCCAGCGGACCCCCGCGGCCGAGAGCGCCAGCAGCACGAGAAAGATCGCGCCGCTGCCATAGAGAAACGACAGTCCCGCCAAGAGCGCGCCATGGGCGCGGCGATCGACGGCGAGCGTGATGGGGACGCCGAGGATCGTGAGGCCGAGGATCGCGGCGAGCGTGGCTGTCATCGCCGGTACAGCGTTCCCCCGTCGCCCTGCCAGACGACGTCGGCCGGTGTCGCGAGCGTCACGCCGAACGCGGCGACGTAGCGCGCGGCGGCGAAGTTGTCCGTCGGCGCATTCTGCGGATCGACCAGCGGCAACACCTCGCGCCCCGTCAGGAAGTAGCTCGCGCGGAAGTACGCCTGGGAGTAACCCCCGTACCACTCCATGGTGGGCACGAGGAGCGCGATCTTGTCGCCGGGCTGGGTGCGTTCCCGGACGGCGGCGAGGAAGCGCGGATACTGCGGCATTTGCCGATCGGGAAAGAGCGCGAGCGCGCGCGCGTTGGCGTCGCGGTCGATGAAGGGCATCTGCAGCAGGCGCGGCTCGATGCCCGTCGCCACGAGGGCCACCAGGGCCACGATGATGAGCGCGCGGCGGGGGCTCACTCGATGAGGCAGATCGCCTGCGCCGCGATGCCCTCGCCCCGCCCCGCGAATCCGAGCTTCTCCGTCGTCGTCGCCTTCACGTTGACGCAATGCAGCGCGATCGCGAGATCGGCCGCGATGTGCGCGGCCATGGCGGGAATGTGCGGCGCCATGCGCGGCGCCTCGGCGATGATCGTCGCGTCGACGTTCACGATGCGCACGCCCCGCTCCCTGAGGAGAAGCGCGACGTGGCGCAGGAGCTCGCGGCTGTCGATGCCGCGGTACTTCGCGTCGCTGTCGGGAAAGTGCCTGCCGATGTCGCCCAGCGCCGCGGCGCCGAGCAACGCGTCGCAGATCGCGTGCAGCAGCACGTCGGCGTCGCTGTGACCGAGGAGGCCCTTGTCGTGGGCGATCTCCACGCCGCCGATCACGAGCTTGCGCCCCGCGACCAGCCGATGAACGTCGAATCCCTGGCCGATGCGCATGCTCAGAGCGTGATCCGGTCGCGATGCTCGAGGATGAGCTCCGCGATCTGGATGTCCTCGGCGAACGTGACCTTCATGTTGCTCGTCTCTCCCTCGACGAGCCGCGGGGCCTGCCCGAGGGATTCGACCGCGTCGGCTTCGTCCGTCGCCGCGGGATTCTTCTCGAGGCCGCGGCGCAGCAGCTCGTAGCGGAACATCTGCGGGGTCTGCGCCCGCCACAGGCCCGTGCGCGGGATCGTGGCTTCGACGCGTTGCTGCTCCCCGCCGCGCTTGAGCGTGTCCGCGAGGGGCATCGCGAGGAGCCCGCCCACCTGATCGTCGCCGAGCTCGTCCAGGAACTGCTCGACGAGCTCGGTCACGATGCACGGGCGCGCCGCGTCGTGGACCAGCACCCAGTCGTCCCTCGCGATGCGCGCCTCGAGGAACTTCAACGTGTTGAGGACGCTCTCCGCGCGATGGGAGCCGCCGCAGAAGGCGGCCTCGATCTTCTCGGGCAGCGCGCTCCAGTCGTGCTCGCCCCAGTGCCGGTCGAGGGGCGACAGCACGACGAAGAGCCGCTCGATGCGCGACACCGCGGCCAGCGCCTCGATCGAATGGAACATCATCGGCTTGCCGGCGATGGGGAGGTATTGCTTCGGAAGGGCATCCCCGATGCGTGTGCCCTGTCCGGCGGCGAGCACCAATGCGAAGACTTTTGGCATGAGGGAAGGAGTCGAACGGCCTCCATTATACTGTCGGCCAATGATCGGGCGGCGAATCCTCGTGTTCATCGCTTGTCTCGCCGCCGGTTGCGAAGAGGCCCCCAAGCCTGTCGCCCGGATTTCCGATTCGGGCGAGCTGGTGGTCCTCACGGTGAACGGCCCGTCGACCTACTTCGAGGACGCGCAGGGCTTGCCTTCCGGATTCGAGTACGACCTCGCGACGCTCTTCGCCAAGGAGCTCAAGGTCCAGCCCCGGTTCGTGCTCACCGCCAACCCCGCACGCATCGACAAGTTGCTGCGCGACGGCCAGGCGCACCTCGCCGCCGCGAACCTCGCGCGGCATTTCGATTTCCCCGGCGGGCTCGCGTGGGGGCCGTCGTACCTCAACACGCAGCACCAGGTGGTGTGCCGCGGAGGCGAGGAGCCGAGGCCGAAGAAGCTCGAGGACCTCGCCGCGAAGCACGTCGGCGTGATCGAGGAGTCCGTCGCCGACTACCTCCTCACGGATCCCACGTGGACCCAGCTTCCGATCCAGAGGCTCGCGCCGGGAACCTCGACCGCCGATCTCCTCGAGCAGGTGGCGAAGGAAAACCTCGACTGCGCGCTGGTGGAATCGACCCGTTACACGCTCGCGCGGCGCTTCTTCCCGCAGCTCGAGGTCGCCTTCAACGTCGGCAAGCCCATCGACTACGCGTGGCTCGTCTCGACGGTGGACAAGAAGAGGATCCTCGCCGCGGCGGGTCCCTTTTTCGAGCGCATCAAGAAGGACGGCACGCTGAAGCGCCTCGTGGATCGCTACTATGGCCACGCCACGCGCTTCAGCGCGATCGACTCCGCCTCGCTCCTCGAGCAGATCGCGAGCGCGCTGCCGGCCTTGAAGCCGCACTTCGAGGAAGCGGAGGTCGCGAGCGGCGTGGATTGGCGACTCGTCGCGGCCCTCGCCTACCAGGAGTCGCACTGGGACGCGGCGGCGACGTCGCCCACGGGCGTGCGCGGGCTCATGATGCTCACCGAGGAGACCGCCGATCGCCTGCAGATCAAGGATCGACTGGATGCGCGCGCGAGCATCCTCGGAGGAGCGCGCTACTTCGCGCTCCTCAAGGACGGGCTGCCGCCGCGCCTTCCCGAGCCCGATCGCACCTACCTCGCGCTCGCCGCCTACAACATCGGCATCGGCCACCTCGAGGACGCGCGCATCCTCGCGCAGAAGTCGGGGCTCAATCCCGACAAGTGGCAGGACGTGCGCCAGGTGATCCCGAAGCTCGCCGATCCCGACACCTACCAATCGCTGAAGCACGGCTACGCGCGCGGCGGCGAGGCGATGCAGCTCGTCGACAACATCCGCAACTACTACGACATCCTGACGCGCATGGAGCCGCGGGATACCCCGGTGGTGCCGCTCGCCACCGACCCTCAGGCCTCCTCGAAGGGCTCGGCCCCTTCCAGGTGAGCGGTGTCGCTCCACGTCTCGATCGTCCAGCGCTCCCCGTCGAACTCGAGCGCGTTGTACGAGGCGTTGGTGATGGGAATGCGATGGGGCGTGCGCAGCGCGATGCCGTTCACGTGGCGATAGAACGTGGCGAGCACGCCGCCGTGGGTGACCACGACGATCGTCTTTCCGGAATGCTCGGCGGCGAGCGCCTCGAATCCCGAGCGCACGCGCTCGTGGAACTGGCCGCGGCTTTCGCCGCCGGGAATCGCGTAGTCGGGATCGACATCCCGCACCCGCGAGAACGCATCGGGATAGGCGCGGTCGATCTCCTCGTAGGTCATGCCCTCGCCCACGCCGAAGTTGCGCTCGCGGAAGCGCGCATCGAGGCGCGGCTCGTGCCCGCACGCGGCGGCTACGTGGCGCGCAGTGTCGAGCGCGCGTCCGAGGTCGCTCGCGACAAGGACATCGAACCGCTGGGTCGAGAGACGGCGTGCGAGAGCGCGCGCTTGCTCAACGCCCGCCGCCGTGAGCGCGCTATCGCCGTGGCCCTGGATGCGCGCCGCCACGTTCCACTCGGTCTCGCCATGGCGGATGACGATGAAGCGGGTGAGAGCCGTCATCCCCGTGCAGACGGGGATCCAGCCTGAATGACCGTGGCGCCACCCATGTACGGCACCAGCGCCTTCGGCACCGTGACCGACCCATCCGCGTTCTGGTAGTTCTCGAGCACGGCGACCAGCGAGCGCCCCACCGCGAGCCCCGAGCCGTTGATCGTGTTCACGGGCTCGATCTTGCCCTTCTCGTTGCGATAGCGCGCCTGCATGCGACGCGCCTGGAACGCCTCGAAGTTCGAGCACGACGAGATCTCCCGATAGGCGTTCTGCCCGGGAAGCCACACCTCGATGTCGTAGGTCTTGGCGCTCGAGAAGCCGGTGTCGCCGGTGCACAGCAGCATCACGCGGTAGGGAAGCTCGAGCTTGCGCAGGATCGCCTCGGCGTGGCCCGTGAGCTCCTCGTGGGCCGCGGCGGCATCCTCGGGCCTCACGATCTGCACGATCTCCACCTTGTCGAACTGGTGGTTGCGGATCATGCCGCGCGTGTCCTTGCCGTGGCTGCCCGCCTCGGAGCGGAAGCACGGGCTGTGGGCCGCGAATTTCAGCGGGAGGTCCTTCGCCTCGACGATGGAGTCGCGCACGAAGTTGGTCACCGGATATTCCGCGGTCGGAATGAGATAGAGGTCCCGGCCCTCGATCTTGAAGAGCTGGTCCTCGAATTTCGCGAGGCTCGACACGCCGTCGGCGCACTCGCCCGTCACCATGTACGGGACGTACACCTCGGTATACCCGTGCTCCTCGGTCTGCGTGGCGAGCATGAACTGCGCGAGCGCGCGGTGCAGCCGGGCGATGCCGCCCTTCATCACCGGGAAGCGCGCGCCCGCGAGTTTCGCGCCCGTGTCGAAATCGAGCCCGATGCCGGCCCCCACGTCGACGTGGTCCTTCACCGCGAAGTCGAAGGTGCGGGGCGTGCCCCAGCGGCGCACCTCGACGTTGTCGTCGCTCGACGCGCCTTCGGGAACCTCGGGGCGCGGGATGTTGGGAATCACGCGCAGGAAGGCGTTCAGGTTTTCCTGGTTCGCGGCGAGCGCCGACTCGTTGGACTTGAGCTCCTCGCCCAGTCCCGCGCCCTCGGCCAGCACGGCGGAGGCGTCCTCGCCCTTGCCCTTGAGAATGCCGACCTGCTTCGAGAGGCTGTTGCGCTTCGCCTGCAACTCCTCGGTGCGGGACTGGAGCCTTTTCCTCTCGGCTTCGAAGGAGCGGAAAGCGGCCTCGTCGAAATCGAAGCCGCGGCGTTTCAGGCCCGCGATAGCGGCGGAAAGGTCCTTCCGGAGGAGTTGGATATCGAGCATGCCGTCATTTTAGCTTCTTCCCCCGCTACTTCGTCCCGCGCGGCAGCGACTGCACTGCCTCGAGGGTTTTCTCGACGTTGGCCTGGGGCGACATCCCGCCGATGGTCGCGGCAATCTTGCCGTCGGGCGATACGACGAAGGTCGTGCGCTCGGCGAAGCCGTGATCGATGTCCACGCCGCGCGTGTCCTTGATGCCGGCGCGCCCCTCCTTCACCGCGAGGTCGTAGGACTTCGCGATACGCCCATCGGCATCCGAAGCCACGGGAAACTTGCTGTTGCAGTATTCCGGGTCCTTCGAGAAGTCGTTGAGCCGCGCGATGCTGTCAAGCGATACCCCGATGATGCTCGCGCCCGCGGCCGCGAACTTTTCATCGTTCACGGCGAACGCATGCGCCTGGACGTTGCATCCGCTGGTGTACGCCGACGGGTAGAAATACACGACCACCGGCCCCTTCTTTAGGGCCTCCTTGAGCGAATAGCCGCTCGCCTTCCCGGCGAAAGAGGCCTGCGCGTCGAAGTCGGGAGCGGCATCGCCCGCCTTGAGCGCGGCCTCGGCCGGCGAAAGGATGGCGCAATAAAGAACACAGGCAAGCAGTAGACGATTCGTCATGGGATCTCCGTGATAGGCGCGGCCCCGGCGCGGGGACGCAATTGCGAACATGGGCGCGGCGAGTCTTATTCCGTTCTGTCGTTCAGCCGGCGGGCTCGAGATAGCTCTGGAAGACGCCCACATGGATGAGCGCGGGTTCCGCGGAATTCGGCCAGAGGTCCCCGGAGCGGAATCGTACGTCGTAGGTGGGCTCGTCCTCGGACTGCACGCCGTGCGCATGCGCATCCGGAAACGGGTATGCGGGCGATTCACCCACCACGACACCGGTCTTGCCGCGAATGTATCCGGGAAGGCGCATGTGCCCGGGCACCGAATCCTGAGTGACGCGCACGCGGTCGCCCAAACGGAAACGCGCGCGCCCCTCTGCATTCGTACGGCCCGGAGCGCTGGGCGCCGCGAGCGGGAAATCGCCGCCTGCCCGGCGCTCGAGCTCCTCGCGCGTGACCACTCCCTTTTCGACGAGGAGCGTCGCGAGGCTCGTGAGCGAGCGCTCGTAGTAGCTCGCGGTCAGGTAATGGCGCGGGTCCATGCGTTCGATCGCATGGCGGTATTCGTCCATGTTGAAGATGCGCAGCCGCACCGCGTGGGCGTAGAGCGAATTGGCGCGCACCTCCCAGGCCGCGTGGAACGCGGTCGCGCCCTGCGTGTAACGCACCTTGCCGAAGCCCTGCCTCCCGCCGAGATCGTGGATGCCGTCCATGGTCAGGGCGCGCCGAGGCGAGCGACGCCGATCATCGAATCGCGGGTCACGAGGGCCGCGAGCTTGTCTTCGCTCCAGCCCCCGGTGCCGCGGGGCTGCTCCGGGAGCACCATGTAGCGCGTGTCGGCGGTCGTGTCCCACACGCGGATCTCGACTTGCGGCGGCAAGTCCAGTCCCATCTCGCGCAACACGGTGCGCGATTCACGCACGACGCGCGAGCGGTACTCGACATCCTTGTACCAGTCGGGCGGCAGTCCGATGATCGTGAACGCGGTGCACGAGCACAAAGTGCAGCAGATGACGTTCTGCACCTGCGCTGTGTTCTCGAGCACCACGAGGTGGCGATGGTGCTTTGGCATCGCGAGGCCCAGCTCCGCCACGGCCTCGCGGCCGTTGGCTAGCAGGCGCTTGCGAAACTCCGGATCGATCCAGGCTCGCGCGATGACGCGCGCGCCATTCTCCGGGATCCACGTTTCCTGGGCGAGGTGGCCCAGCTCTTCCACGGCTTCGGACGCTTTGAGGCCGCGCTCGTCGAGCGCCGCCTGGACCGCGTCGACGCGCTCTTCCACGCTCGCCGTGCGCTGGATGACTCGGTCGGTATCGGGCATGGTCACTTCTTTCTCGCCGCCTTCAGGTCCAGCTCGCGCAGATGCTCGAGCTTCTCCCGGATCTTCGCTTCCAGCCCGCGGTCGGTGGGCTGGTACCAGTGCTGCGGCTCCATTCCGTCGGGCAGGTATGTCTCTCCCGCGGCGTAGCCCTCCTCCTCGCCGTGCGCGTAGCGATAGTCCTTGCCGTAGCCCAGGTTCTTCATGAGCTTCGTCGGCGCATTGCGGATGTGCAGCGGCACGGGCCGCGTGCCATCCTCCGCGATGAAGGCTCGCACCGCGCCATACGCTGTGTAGACGGCGTTGGACTTCGCGGCGATGGCGAGGTAGATCACGCACTCCGCGAGGGCCAGCTCTCCTTCGGGAGTCCCGAGGCGCTCGTAGACGTCGGCCGCGGTGACGGCCACTTCGAGCGCGCGCGGGTCGGCGAGCCCGACGTCCTCGCTCGCCATGCGGATCATGCGCCGCGCGAGGTAGCGCGGATCGACGCCGCCGTCGAGCATGCGCACCAGCCAGTAGAGGGCCGCGTCGGGATCGCTCCCCCGCACGCTCTTGTGTAGCGCCGAGATCTGGTCGTAGTAGTTCTCGCCGCCCTTGTCGAAGCGCCGGCCCGCGCGCTGCGACACGGCGTTGACGAAATCGACGTCGGCCCCGCGGCGGCCCTCCACGCGCGCCGCCTGCGCGACCTGCTCCACGAGATTCAACGCGCGGCGCCCGTCGCCGTCGGCGAATTCCGCGATGCGCGCGCGGGCATCGGCGGTCGAGTCGATCTTCTCGACCTCGAAGCCGCGCTGGATGAGCCGGTCGAGGTCCTCGGGCTTGAGGCTTTCGAGCACGTAGACGTGCGCGCGGGAAAGCAGCGCGCCGTTGACCTCGAACGAAGGGTTCTCGGTGGTGGCGCCGATGAAGGTGAGCAGCCCCGATTCGACGTGCGGCAGGAAGGCGTCCTGCTGCGACTTGTTGAAGCGGTGCACCTCGTCCACGAACATGATGGTGGCGCGCCCGTACTGCTCGCGCGTGAGCTTCGCGCGCTCCACCGCGTCGCGGATGTCCTTCACCCCGGCCAGCACCGCGGAGATGGCGATGAACTCGGTGTTGAAGGCATCCGCCATGAGGCGCGCGAGCGTGGTCTTGCCGACCCCCGGCGGCCCCCACAGGATCATCGAGTGGGGCTTGCCCGCGCGCAGCGCGACGCGAATCGGCTTGCCTTCGCCGAGCAGGTGGCGCTGCCCGACCATGTCGTCGACCGTCTTCGGGCGCAGCCGCTCGGCGAGGGGCACGTTCACTTCGCCGGTCGAGGTGAAGAGGTCCTGGGGCTGGTTCATCGACGCATCTTACTTCCGTGGCTTGCGGAGGCGAAAGGCTTTGGAAACGCAGATGAACGCAGATAACAGCGAACGCAGATGAACGTACCCCAGAGCCGAGATTGTTCGGGCCATTGGATCCAGCATCACGGACGCTGCACTCCAAGGGGTACGTTCATCTGCGCTCCGTCTGCGTTCATCTGCGTTTCCAAAGCTTTTCGCCCGCATCACTTCCCGGCCGGCGCATCCTCGAGAACGTCCACGCCCTTGGGCGGCGTGAACTTGAAGGTATCGGCCGCGACAGGAGCGTTCGCCTTCAGGTCCGAGAAGCGCAGCAGCGTGTGCCCGCCCAGCTGGTCGAAGAGCTCCATCGCCGCGAGCGTCTTTCCCTGGAGGCCCAGGCGCACGCGCTCGAAGCCCGTGTCCGCCGCCTTCGGAGTCGCCTCGACCCAGGAGAAGCCGTCGACGGTGCCCGCATCGCGGAGCGTGAAGAGCGCGGTGATGTCGTCCTTGCCTGCCAGGAGTGCCGCGGGGGTCGACGAAATCGCGTTGTCGATGCGCTTCACCGTCACCTGGCTCAGGTCGGGATCGTAGATCCAGAGCTTCGCGCCGTCGCCCACGAGCAGCTGCTTGTGGGGCTTCTCGTAGGTCCAGCGGAACTTGCCGGGACGCGCGAAGGCGAACGTGCCCGAGGCCCGCTCGACGGCCTTGCCGCCTCGATCGAACACCAGCTGCTCGAAATTGGCGGTCGCGGTGCGGGTCGCGGCGTTGAAGGCGAGGAAATCGTCGAGGCCGCTCGCAGCGGCAGGCAACGACATCGACAGGGCGAAAGCCCCAAGGGTCTTGGACCAGCTCAAGTTACTTCTCCCGGGAAGGAACGAGGATTTCGCGATTCCCGTTGGAGGCCATGGCCGAGACCATGCCCGCCTTCTCCATGTCCTCGATCAGGCGCGCCGCGCGGTTGTAGCCGATGCGCAGGTGGCGCTGCACCAGCGAGATGGAGGCGCGCTTGTTCTGGAGGACGATCTGCACGGCCTGGTCGTAGAGGGGATCCGCTTCTCCTGAGACAGCGCCCTCGCCGGACGTTCCCTCGGCCGCGTCGGGCTCGTCGAGGATGCCGTCGATGTACTGCGCCTCGCCCTGCTTCTTCAACGATTCGACCACGCGATGAACTTCCGCGTCGCCGACGTAGGCGCCGTGGACCCGCGTGGGAATCCCGTGGCCCGGCGTGAGGTAGAGCATGTCGCCCTGGCCGAGCAGGCTCTCGGCGCCCTGCTGGTCGAGGATGGTGCGCGAGTCGACCTTCGCCGAAACCTGGAATGCGATGCGCGTCGGGACGTTCGCCTTGATGAGCCCGGTGATGACGTCCACCGAAGGGCGCTGCGTCGCGAGGATCAGGTGGATTCCACAGGCGCGCGATTTCTGCGCGAGGCGCGCGATGAGCTCTTCCACCTTCTTGCCCGACACCATCATCAGGTCGGCGAGCTCGTCGATCACCAGCACCACGAGCGGCAGCGTCTCGAGGAGCTCGGGATCGTCGGGCGTGAGCGTGAAGGGATGCTTGATCGGTTCCTTCTTGTCGATCGCCTCCTTCACCTTCAGGTTGTAGCTCGCGAGGTTGCGCACCGAGAGCGCCGACATGAGCTTGTAGCGGCGGTCCATCTCGGCCACGCACCAGTTGAGCGCGCTGGAAGCCTGGCGCATGTCGGTGACCACGGGCGCGAGCAGGTGCGGGATGCCCTCGTAGACCGACAGCTCGAGCATCTTCGGGTCGATCATGATGAGGCGCACCTCGCTCGCGGTCGACTTGTAGATGAGCGAGAGGATCATCGCGTTGATCGCGACCGACTTGCCCGATCCGGTGGTGCCCGCGACGAGGAGGTGCGGCATGCGCGCGAGGTCGGCGACCACGGGCTTGCCGGTGATGTCCTTGCCCAGCGCCAGCGTGATCTTGGAGTGCATGTCGGCATACGCCTGCGAGCCCACGATCTCCGAGAGGCGCACGATCTCGCGCTTCGGGTTGGGGATCTCCAGGCCCATGCACGACGTTCCGGGAATGGTCTCGACGACGCGGATCGCGGTGACCGAGAGAGCGCGCGCGAGGTCGCGCGCGAGGTTCAGGATCTGCGCGCCCTTCACGCCGACGGCGGGCTCGATCTCGTAGCGCGTGATGACGGGGCCCGGATACGCGGCGACCACCTTGACCTGCACGTTGAAGTCGAGGAGCTTCCTTTCGATGAGACGCGAGGTGTACTCGAGGGTCTCCGCGGTCGGGCGCTCGATGTGCGTGTCGGGCGGG
>JADGRS010000331.1 GCA_017880705.1 Burkholderiales bacterium | reverse complement strand
CGGCGGACACACCTTCCGCATCCCTAAATCGTCACGTGCGGCCATACAATTTGAGCCCTGAGAGGGCTACATATGGCGAACGTGATGCTGAGACTCCGAGCTGTAATGGCGAGGACTGGGCTGAGCAGAAGCACCATCTACTTGAAGATCTCGAACGGTCGCTTTCCGCGGCAAGTTAGACTTGGCGAGCGCTCGGTGGGATGGCTTGAGCATGAAGTAGAAGAATGGATTCGAGCCGCGGTGGCCCGACGTGATGAAGACATGACCGCCTGGGCGGCGCCCAAAAAGGGCGCGGGGTAACGGCGAGGGTAATGGCACAAGCGAACGGATCGCGGTGCACTGACGCCCCGCGAATCGACCCGGTTCGATTCCGACCCCCGCCTCCACACTCTCCCTAACGGCCGCGGTCGCCACGCGTTCAGCTCTCATCTGGAAGCGTCAAGATGGATGCGGGTGTGAGGACTCGAGCGTGAATCTCGCGACCCCATCGGAGAGCTCCCTGGCCTGTTCGCGCATGGCTTCGGCGGCCGCGACTCCCTGTTCCACCAACGCGGCGTTCTGCTGAGTCACTTCCTTCATTTTCGCGATGGCGCGATTGACCCGCTCGATACCGTTTGCCTGCTCGGAGGTGGCCACATCGATCTCGCCCATGATCTCCGAGGCCTGCTGGATCGCGACCACGATGTCTAACATGCTGCTTCCGGCTTTGTCGGCCAGCTTCGCGCCTTCATCGACCTGCTCGATCGCGGTGCCGACAAGACCCTTGATTTCCTTCGCCGCCGCGGCACACCTTTGAGCCAGCGCGCGCACTTCGGCGGCGACGACCGCGAATCCTCGTCCCTGATCGCCCGCGCGCGCCGCCTCTACCGCCGCGTTGAGGGCAAGAATATTGGTCTGGAAGGCCAGCGTGTCTATCGTCGATACGATCGCGCCGATCTTGCGCGAGCCCTCGTTGGCGGCGTTTATCATCGCCACCGCCTGGGAAACCACCGTGCCGCCGTCTTTCGCCGTCGCCGAGGCCGACGAAGCCAACTGGCTGGCGAGTCGCGCATTTTCGGCATTCCGCTTCACCGATTGCGTGAATTCCGCCATGCTCGAGGCGGTTTCTCTCAGCGTCGAGGACTGTTGCTCCGTACGCGCGCAGAGGTTGGTATTGTCGGCGCTGATCTGCCGGGCTGCCCGCGCGATCGCGCCGGCGTTGTTGGCCACATTCGAGACCAGATCGTGCAGCTGGGCAATGAAGCCGTTCAACGCGGAACAAACCCGGCCAAACGCGCCTGTCATTTTGGGCAGCCGGCGCGTCAGGTCGGAATCACCGGTGCTGAAGATTTCCGTCGCGATCACCAGTTCGCCGATGCGCCGGGCGAAATGACGGTCCAGCCACCATGCACTCAATCCCAATCCGGCGAGGCCCAGCAGAACGGTCGCGGCAATCCGCGTGTGCGAGGTCTCCAAGCCGGCGGTGACGGCGGTCGCATGGTCTGCATTGCCAAGTGCACTAAGCGTCGAATACGCGACGATGCCCAATGCAATGTAAAGCATTGCAACGGCGATGGAGAAGTACTTGAGGCTGTCTCGGATCGAAATGTCTTTGAACACAGTGTCTCTCGGCGAAAGCGATTGCGCGGAGTAACTTCCGATCGTAGGCGTAGCGAAAGTGGCCTGATCCTCTGCTTCGCCGCGTCGATTGCCAGTGAACGGGCTCACAAGTAGACGCTCGCGGCCAAATACAGCTGTAGTCGAATCGGGCGCGGCGCTCGCATCCGTCGTCGGCGGATCGGGCATTGCAGGTGTAGCGGGGCGAAACGTGCATTTGTGCGGGGGGTCACAGCCGCAAGGAAGCCGGCACGCGACGATACGGCTACACAACTTCTTCGACTCGAGACCCCCATGAAGCGCGCGTTCCTGACAACCGGATTCATCATTCTTGCGGCCCTGGCGATGCCGGCCACGGCGGACGACGCACGCACGGTCTATGGCTCCGCAAGCGCCGTTCGAATGCTCACCCCTTACATCAACCTCATCCAGGCGAGGGGCGACGTCGCGATCGTCGCGTCGCCCTCGGGTACCGGGCAACTCGTTCTCGACGTGCTCGACGGAAAGACCGCCGTCGCCGCAATCGCGATGCCGCTGGCTCACGCCGTCGCGGCCGCGCGGGCAGCCGCGTGGGAAGATGGTCGGATGCTCAACATTCCCGAGTCGCTCCAGTTCCATCCGGTCGCGGCACTATCGGTAGACGGAGCGCCCGTCGGCTTCGTGACGCTCGGCGCACCTCCCGCCGGCCTGCAGAAGGTGCTCGCCGAGCTGCGCTAGCCGGGGCGCTCGGGAGTATGGCCGGCTCAAGGCCGGCGATTCATTCCGCGATCGCTTCCAGGACGTGACGCGCGATCATCAATTCCTCGTTTGCCGGGACGACCCACGCCGAGGTGCTGCTGCGAGGCGTCGAGATTCTCGGACCGTGCTCCCGGTTTGCCGACTCGTCCAGCTCCACGCCCAGCCAGCTCGCCGCGCGGCAGGCGAGGCTTCTGATGACCGCAGAGCGCTCGCCGATTCCCCCCGTGAATAGCAACGCATCGAGCCCACCCAGCGCCGCGGCCAGCGAGCCGAGCTCGCGAGAGATGCGATAGACGAAGAGCTCGACGGCCTCGCGAGCCTGCGGAGCGGGGCTTTCAAGCAGGATGCGCATATCGGAGCTGATCCCCGAGACGCCCAGCAGGCCCGAGCGGCGGTAGAGCAAGTCGGTGATCTCCGCGGGCGCCATGTGTTTTTCTTCCAGCAAATGGAGGATCACGCCGGGGTCCATCAATCCACAACGCGTCCCCATCACCAGACCGTCGAGCGGCGTGAATCCCATGGTCGTGGCGACGCTTCGACCCTCTCGCATCGCGCACATGCTGGCGCCGTTGCCAAGGTGGGCCACGACGACTCGCCCTGCGGATTTGTCGCCCAGGTACTCGGGGAGAACCGAGGCGACGTACTCATAGGAGAGGCCGTGAAAGCCGTAGCGCTTGATGCCGGCGTCGTGCAGCGCGCGCGGCAGGGCGAGGCGCCGTGCCAATTCGGGCTGGCTAGCATGGAATGCCGTGTCGAAGCAGGCGACCTGGCGCAAGCCCGGACGTGACAGGCCAAGCGCGCGGATCGCTTCGATGTTCTGCGGCTGGTGAAGCGGTGCGAGGGGTATGAGACCTTCGAGACGCGCGATTACCGAGGAATCGATCTCGATCGGTCGGCAGAACTCGTCGCCCCCATGCACGACGCGGTGTCCGGCAGCGACGAGGTCGATTTGGCCGGCGACGGAATCCAGCCAATCGAGCATCGTCTCCAGCATGGCGGTGTGATCGAGCCCCTTGCCGCTCTTCGCTTCGAACTGCGAGTCGGCAAGGTCCCGGCCACCGCCGTCGCTTGCACGAAAGTGGGCGTGCGACGCATCCACTCGATCGACCAGGCCGCGATAAAGCAGGCTCGGCACGCCGCCCGGATCGACAACCTCGAACATCGCGAACTTGATCGACGCCGAGCCGGCGTTCACGACCAGGATGCCGCTCGCGCTCATGTCGGCAGGGCAGGGTGGGGACCGAAGGGGATTCCCGCCGCGTGGCGTACGTGGCGGCACGCGAATTCAAATATCATATCGGCACCGGTGTGTTTCCGCTCTTTCGTGTTCTTCAAAGGAATGTACATGAATGCTCCCGAGTCGAAGTTTGCCCCGCTGGTCGGCGTCCACCACATGACTCCGTCGGAAGCCCTGGTCGAGACGCTGGCCGCCAATGGCGTCACCGATGTTTTCGGCATCGTCGGTTCGGCATTCATGGACGCGCTGGATATTTTTCCCGCCGCGGGCATCCGCTTTGTGCCGACGGTGCATGAACAGGGTGCCGGCCACATGGCCGACGGCTATGCCCGGGTTTCCGGGCGCCATGGCGTGTGCATAGCGCAGAACGGCCCGGGCATCACCAACTTTGTCACCTCGATCGCGGCGGCCTACTGGACCCACAG
>JADGRS010000330.1 GCA_017880705.1 Burkholderiales bacterium | reverse complement strand
AACACGCGCCTCGCCTGCTCGATGATCGCCTGGCCGCGCGGGGTCACCAGCACCTCGTTCTTGTTGCGCTCGAAGAGCTTCACGTCGAGCTCTTCCTCGAGCTTCGCCAGCGCGAGCGAGAGCGTCGGCTGGGTCACGAAGCATTTCTGCGCGGCGCGCCCGAAGTGGCGCTCCTGCGCGAGGGCGACGACGTACTTCAATTCGGTAAGGGTCAAGGGTGCTCCATAGCCAGGGACAATCGAAATTATAACGACAATCAATTGGCGGAATCAATCGAGGAACCTTAAACTCACGGACATACCTAATCCATTCAACCCACGGAGACTTCCATGCTTCCCAACTCAGAAGGCAAACGCGTTCCCCAGGTCACCTTCCGCACGCGCCAGGACGGCCAGTGGAAGGACGTCACCACCGACCAGGTCTTCAAGGGCCGCACGGTAGTGGTGTTCTCCCTTCCCGGCGCCTACACCCCGACCTGCTCGTCCTCGCACCTGCCGCGCTACAACGAGCTCGCGCCGACGTTTCGCAAGCACGGCGTCGACGAGATCGTGGTGATCTCGGTGAACGACGCCTTCGTGATGAGCGAGTGGCAGAAGGACCAGGACGCGCCCAACGTGACGTTCCTGCCCGACGGCAACGGCGAGTTCACCGCGGGCATGGGCCTGCTCGTGGACAAGAGCGACCTGGGCTTCGGCAAGCGCTCGTGGCGCTACTCGATGCTCGTGAAGGACGGCGTGGTCGCGAAGATGTTCATCGAGCCCGAGAAGGAAGGCGATCCGTTCGAGGTATCCGACGCCGACACGATGCTGGCCTACGTCGCCCCGCGCGTGAAGGCGCCCGAGCCGGTGACGGTCTTCGCCAAGGACGGCTGCCCGCACTGCGCGCGCGCCAAGGCGCTCCTCGAGAAGAACGGCGTCGTCTATGAGCAGGTCACGCTCGGCAAGGGCATCACCTCCTCGACCTTGCGTGCCGTCTCCGGCAAGGGCACCACGCCGCAGGTCTTCATCGGCGGCAAGCTCATCGGCGGCGCGGACGAGCTCGAGGCGTACTTCAGCGGGCAGCAGAAGAAAGCGGCATAGTGCCGCGTAAGGAATCCATGGGGACGGCGACTCAGATGACAATGGACACTTCGGTCGACGTGGCGATCATCGGCGCCGGCACGGCGGGCCTCGCGGCCTACCGCGCCGCCCGCAATGCAGGCGCCCGCGCGGTCATCATCGAGGGCGGCGCGTACGGCACCACCTGCGCGCGCGTGGGGTGCATGCCCTCGAAGCTGCTCATCGCCGCGGCCGAAGCGGCCCACGCGATCGGCCGCGCGCCGGGCTTCGGCGTTCATGTCGATGGAAACGTTCGCGTCGACGGCCGCGAGGTGATGGCGCGATTGAAGCGCGAGCGCGACCGCTTCGTGGGCTTCGTCCTCGAGGGCGTCGACGCCATTCCCGTGGCGGACCGCATCGTCGGCCACGCGCGCTTCGTGGACCGCAACACGCTCGAAGTCGCGGGCAAGCGCATCGTCGCCCGGGCGATCGTGATCGCCACCGGCTCGCGTCCCGCCATCGCACCCATCCTCCGGGATCTCGGCGATCGCCTCGTCGTGAACGACGACGTGTTCGGCTGGGACCGGCTGCCGCGCTCCGTCGCGGTGTTCGGGCCCGGCGTGATCGGCCTCGAGATCGGGCAGGCGCTCGGGCGCCTGGGTGTGCGCGTCGCCGTGCTCGGCCGCGGCGGCCGGCTCGGCCCCATCACCGATCCCTACGTGCAGCGCGCCGCGCTCGAGACCTTCGCCGCGGAATTCCATCTCGATACCGACGCCCATGTCACGCGCGTCGGGCGCATCGGCGACGAGGTCGAGGTCGACTACAGCTACAAGGGCGAGAAGCGCACGGAGCGCTTCGAGTACGTGCTCGCGGCCACGGGCCGCGTGCCCAACGTCGACGGGCTCGGGCTCGACAACGTCGGCCTCGAGCGCGACGCGCGGGGCGTGCCGCTGTTCGATCCGCGCACGCTGCAAGCGGCCGGGACCTCGATCTTCATCGCCGGCGACGCCGCCGACGATGCGCCGGTGCTGCACGAAGCCGCCGACGAGGGGCGCATCGCGGGAGACAATGCCGCGCGCTTCCCGCAGGTCAGGGCGGGGCTTCGCCGCGCGCCTTTCAGCGTCGTCTTCACCGATCCGCAGATCGCGATCGTCGGTCCCGGCTTCGCCGCGTTGAAGAGCGCCGAGCTCGCCGCCGGCGAAGTCTCCTTCGAGGACCAGGGCCGCTCGCGCGTGATGTTGCGCAACAAGGGGCACCTGAGAGTTTACGGCGACCCCGTCACGGGCCGCTTCCTCGGCGCGGAAATGGTCGGCCCGGATGCGGAGCACATCGGTCACCTGCTCGCGTGGGCGCTGCAGTCCGAGATGAGCGTCGCGCAAATGCTCGAGATGCCCTTCTACCACCCGGTCGTGGAAGAAGGGCTGCGCACGGCGCTGCGCGAGCTCGATGCGCACATCCGGCAATACCAGCCCATCGCCGCCTGAAGACTCTCGACTTCGTCGAGTTCAAGACGATCACACGGAGAACACGGAGCTTTCACGGAGAACACGGAGAAGCTTTTCGGGTCATTTGAATTCGCGGAATGGTTGCAGCACGCAAGTTCAATCGACCTGGCTCTTCGGTAACGTGTCAGTGTGAAAGTCGGCTTCCGACCCACAGCGGACGTTCGGCAAAAGCGCACGCACGCGCCAAAATGTCTAAAGCCGCCACCCAAATTACCCATTGGCGCCTCTATTACGACCGGCATACCGGACAGCCGGGTACGCGTTGTCGTTAGCGAGCGTTGCCGCTAACGGCCAGCGCTTTCGTTCGCCGGCGCCCATTCGCCCGGTACGAACGTGCTCCCATGGCTTCAATGACCCTGTAGAGCTTGAATTCGAGGGGCACTGGCGCGACCCAGCGACCGTATCGGGTGTATTCCTTGCCGAGTGTACCGATCTTGCGCGCCGAATCGAGGGTCACGTCGCCCACGATAACGGCTTCTTGATCGGCAAGCTCGGCGACGATCTTGCCGTTGCCGTCGGCGATCTCTGATTGCCCGTCATACTTGGAGTACTGAGAAGGAAAGAAGGCGGGTAGTGGGCTCTTCCACGGCCCGCTCTTGTTGACTTGTATAGCCGGTATACCCAGCATCCGCGCGTAGTTCTGCGCGCCGTGGCGAAACGAGGCGCGAAATGCCTCCACTTGCTTGCGACCGTAATACCACGTCTGTTGCGGCGTCGGCGCCGAGAACGACATCACCACGATGTCCGCATTCCCGGCGATCAACGCGTCCGGGACGAATCGGAATGCATTGTCATAGCAGATGCCTATGCCTACGCGCCCTAGATCGGTGTCGATAATGTGCGAGCTTTCCTGTCCACGAAATAGATAGGCTTCGACGGACGCTGCTTGTTGCTTCGGAACGCGACCGGCGATCTGCCCGGTCGGTGTCGCGAGCGCGAACACGTTGAAGAAGTCCTCGCCACGGGCCTGGAGGTAGCTGCCGCCCAAGTAGATGCCGTGGAGACGAGCTGCTTCCCGCAACCATGCCTCCGTGGGCCCGTCCTGCGGCTCTGCGGTATCCCACGCTTGTTCACATAGCCAATAGCCCCCGGAAAACAGTTCGGGGAGCGCTACGAGCTTCGCGCCGGCCTCAGATGCTTGTTGCACCAAGTCCTTGGCGCGTTCCAGATTGGCCCTGCGTTCGCCGTTTTCCGACACCATCTGCACGGCTGCAACTCGCAACGATCGGCTCCCCATGGATTGATGCCCTCGAATGGCTGGTTAGCGGCAATTGTCGCAACCGTAGTGAACGGCGGGAAGTGGCCGATTGCCGACAGTCTGCTCTCGACCCAAAGCCGACATTAGATATCTGCCCTAGAAAGGTTGTCTCTCGATCGCCTTCGATCCAGACACTCCATCAATGGCGTATATGAAAGTTCCGTGGCTGTAGTCGGAGAACTTTAACTGCGCCGTTCCAACGGGTGT
>JADGRS010000049.1 GCA_017880705.1 Burkholderiales bacterium | reverse complement strand
CAGCCGCGCGCCTTCCAGCCGTGGATCCACTCGGTGATGCCCTTCTGCACGTACTGGGAATCGGTGTGGAGCCTCACGCGGCAGGGCCGCTTCAACGCGGCGAGCGCCTCGATCACGGCGGTGAGCTCCATGCGGTTGTTGGTGGTGGCCGCTTCGCCGCCGAACATCTCGCGCTCCTTGCCGTCCACCTCGAGGATCGCGCCCCAACCTCCCGGACCCGGATTGCCCTTGCACGCGCCGTCGGTGTAGATATGAATGATCTTGCCTTCGGTCTCGTGGGTCTCGGGCAGGGCTTCGCGCTTCAATTTACTTGACGACCTTGAGATGGGAAACGCTCTGGCGCTTGGCCGCGGCGAGGGCTTTCTCGCGCGCATCCTTCTGCTCGACCCACGCCGGCGTGAGAAGCCGCATGCCGCGCACGCGCTTGATGGCCTGCAGCATGTAGACGGCGCCCCCCACGGCCCACCAGCGGTCGCCCGCGGGCTCCATGAAACCGAAGCGGCGGCGCACGCTGTCGCTGTCGAAGGGCGGTGCGTACCCCACCAGCCTTCCGGCATTCACGTCGAACCCCAGGAGCGCGAGCCAGTCCTTCACCCGCAGGAGCGATACGAAGCGTCCGTTCCACGGAACCTCGCCGCGCGAGAATCCCACGGTGCTGCGCAGGCCCCAGAGGCTCCACGGATTGAAGCCCACGATCACCAGCCGCCCCTCGGGCATCATCACGCGATCGACTTCGCGCAGGATCTCGTGGGGTTGCGCGGCGAATTCGAGCGCGTGGGGCAGCACGACGAGATCGACCGACTGGGTGGCGACCGGGAGCTCGTGGCTCTTCGCGTAGAGCTCCGGAAGGCCGGTGGCATCGACCCGGACGCGATGCGCGATGCGGCTCGCGCGCAACAGGTCGAATTTCGCGAGCCCGACCTGCAGGGCATGGAAGCCGAAGATGTCGGAGGTCACGTCGTCCAGGTACGCCTGCTCCTTCTCGAGCAGGTATTGCCCGAGCGGAGTGGTGAACCAGTCCTGGAGCGTGTCGTTCGGCATGTCATGGATCCCCTGGGCCCAATTCTAATAGACTCGGCCCCATGCTGGCGATTCACGCGGTCCCCGCCTTCAAGGACAACTACATCTGGATGATCGAGGACGGCGGCAACGCCGCGGCGGTCGATCCGGGAGACGCCGCGCCGGTCGAGCGCTTCGTCGCCGAGCGAGGCCTCGCGCTTTCGGCGGTGCTCGCGACGCACCACCACATGGACCACGTCGGCGGGCTCCTCGCGCTCGCGCGGCGCTTCCGTTGCGAGACGTTCGGGCCCGCCGGCGAAGACATCGCGGGACTCGACCGCCGTCTTTCCGAAGGCGATCGCATCGACGTTCCCGGCATCGCCCTCTCGCTCGAGACCATCGACATTCCCGGCCACACCGCGGGACATATCGCGCTCTTCGGCGGTGGAATGGTCTTCTGCGGCGACACGCTTTTCGCGTGCGGGTGCGGTCGCCTCTTCGAGGGCACGCCCGCGCAGATGGTCGCCTCGCTCGACAAGCTCGCGCGACTGCCGGGGGACACCCGCGTCTATTGCGGGCACGAATACACGCTCGCGAACATCCGCTTCGCCGAGGCCGTCGATCCCGGCAACGCGGCGCTCGCCGCGCGCAAGGCACGCGAAAGCGCGAAACGCGAGAAGGGAGCGCCGACGCTGCCTTCGACGGTCGCCGACGAGCTTGCGACCAATCCCTTCCTGCGCTGCGACGAACCTGCGATCATCGCGGCGGCCGCCCGCCATGCGGGACGGGCGTTGAAGGACCGCGTCGAAGTGTTCGCGGCGGTCCGCGAATGGAAGAATTCATTCTAGAGAGCAACTCCGGGGACCATGGGCGCCGACTACTCGATTCGTGCCGCGCAACGCGGCGATTGCGTTGAAATCCTGCGGCTCATCGGCGCGCTCGCCGAATACGAGAAGCTCGCGGAGATGGCGGTGGGAACGCCCGCGATGCTCGAGGAGCAGCTCTTCGGCGCGCGCGCCTCGGCCGAGGCGCTGATCGCCGAGCGTGGCGGCCGCGCGGTCGGGTTCGCGCTCTTCTTCGCGACCTTCTCGACCTTCCTGTGCAAGCCGGGGCTCTATCTCGAGGATCTCTTCGTCGAGCCCGAGCAGCGCGGCCATGGGATCGGCAAGGCGCTGCTGGCGGAGCTCGCGGCGCTCGCCGTCGCGCGCGATTGCGGCCGCTTCGAGTGGCGCGTGCTCGACTGGAACGAGCCCTCGATCCGTTTCTACGAGTCTCTCGGCGCCAAGCTCATGCCCGAATGGCAACTCGTGCGAATGACCCGCCCCGAATTCGCGCGCCTGGCGGCGCGTTGAAACCGATTGACGCCCCCGGGGGCCCCGCGTAGCATGCAAAAAGCCCAATGAAACAAAGACTAATTGCATGATCTTGAGGCGAGGCCTTAGAGTCGGAAAGTTCGGAACGATCGGAACGATCCTCGCGCTCGCCACGGCCCTCATCGCCGGGAGCGCCTTCGCACAGAGCGCCGCGCCAGCCGCCGCGCCCGTGTTGCCGTCGGCGTTCGAAGACCTCGAGGACGTTCCCCTTCCCGATCCCGATCTCTGGAATCGCATCCGCGTGGGATTCGCGCTGGAGGCGCTCGACTCGCCGCTCGTCGCCCAGCACGAGGAGTGGTATGCGAGCCGTCCCGAATACATCAAGCGCTTCGTCGATCGGGGCAGCCGTTATCTCCACTACATCGTCGAGCAGGTCGGGAGGCGTGGGATGCCGATGGAGATCGCGCTGCTGCCCGTCGTCGAGAGCGGCTTCAATCCCAAGGCGTACTCGCGCGCCAAGGCGTCGGGCCTCTGGCAGTTCATTCCGTCGACGGGAAAGAACTACGGGCTGTCGCAGGACTGGTGGAAGGACAACCGCCGCGACATCGTCGCCGCGACCGACGCGGCGCTGAACTACCTCGAGCGCCTGCATGGAATGTTCGGGAGCTGGGAGCTCGCGCTCGCCGCCTACAACTGCGGCGAGGGCTGCGTCGCCCGCGCGATCGCGACGAACCAGAGGCGCGGGCTGCCGACCGACTACTCGAGCCTCAACCTTCCGCCCGAGACGCGCAACTACGTGCCGAAGCTCTTCGCGGTGAAGAACATCGTGCTCTCGCCCACGAGCTACGGCATCGAGCTCGAGAGCGTCCCTGACCAGCCCTACTTCACCGAGGTGAAGGCGCCCGCCAGGATCGACGTGAAGATCGCGGCGAAGCTCGCGGGCATGAGCGAGGACGAATTCGTCGCGTTGAATCCCGCGCACAACAAGCCCGTCGCCGCGAGCACCGGGATGTTCATCCTGCCCGTCGACCGCGCCGAATCCTTCAAGGCGAACCTCGAGGCGTACGACAAGCCGCTGGTGAGCTGGACCACGTATCCGGCGAAGAAGGGAGAAGCGCTCGACTCGATCGCCAAGCGGCACGGCCTGGCGACATCGCAGCTGAAGGCGGCCAACCCGGACCTGAAGGTCGACAAGAAGAACCGGCTCAGGGCCTCGGTTTCGATCATGGTGCCGATGAAGGCGGGGGCCGCGGCGACGATGGTGCGCGTCGCGCAGGTGTCGGCGGTCGCCCCCACGTCTCACGCGAGAGTGGCGGCGCAGGCGCAGTCGGCGCCCGCGATGCCATCGGCGCTCAAGCTCTACACGGTGCGCGCGGGCGATACGCTCTACGGCATCGCGCAACGCTACCGTATGGCCGTCGACGCGCTCATGAGCCTGAACGGCCTTTCCACAAGCAGCATCCTGCAGCCGGGACTCAAGCTTCGCCTGCCCTAGGGGGCCTAGTCAGCGCTTGCCGGTGATCTCCGCGAAGAACGCGTCGCTCGAGGGATTGCGGCCGAGGAACTTCCGCACCATCGCCATCTCCTCCTGCTGCCCGCCCTGCGACAGGATCGTGTCGAGGTAACGCGCGCCGACCTTCGGGTCGAGCATGTTCGCCTTGAAGGGCGTGAGCATGTCGAGAGCCAGCACCTCGGACCACATGTAGCCGTAATAGCCCGCGGCGTACTGGTTGGCGATGTGGCTGAACGAGGAGGGAAACGACGTGCCCTCCTCGAAGCCGAGCGGCGTCGCGCTCTCGAGCTTCTTCCACAAGGCGAGCGGCGGCTGCGGATCCGTCGCGAGTGCCATGTCGAAGGCCGCGTAGAGCCACTGCCGCGCATAGCGGATCCCCTGGCCGTAGCGGCGCGCGGCTTCGAGACGGCCGATATCCTCGTGGGTGAGCTGCGGGCAATCCGGACACACCGCCTTGAAAAGCGCGAGCGGCTGCTCGCGGCGCGCCCACTCCTCGAACATCTGCGACGGCGCCTCGACGAAGTCGCCCTTCACGCTCGTTCCCGCCTGCGGGTTGTAGTCGACGCGCGACAGCACGCCGTGCAGCACGTGGCCGAACTCGTGCATGAGCGTCTCGAGCTCGTCGTGGTTCAGGCCCTCGCGATTGAAGTTGGTGACGAGCGCGGCGAGCGGCGTGCGTCCCGCGAGGCGGCTCGCGCCCCGGATCGGGAACGCCGCGGCGTGGTTGAACTTGCCCTCGCGCGGGAAAAGGTCGAGGTAGAAGCCCGAGATGAAGCGCCCGGTCTTCGCGTCGATGACGTCGAAATAGCGCACGTCGTCGTGCCACGCGGCGACCTTCGATTCCTTGAACTTCACGCCGTAGAGCGTTTGCGAGACGCGCAGCGTGTAGTCGACGGCCTTGTCCGTCGGGAAATACCTGCGCAGCTTCTCCTGGTCGACGCTGAAGCGCTCGCGGCGCACCTTCTCGGCGTAGTACGACGTGTCCCAGCGATGGATCTTCGTGTCCGCGAGCGGCGTGGCCAGATCTTTCGACTTCTCGACCCGCAGCTCCTCGACTTCCCTGATCTCCAGGGCCGTGACCGCGGTCTTCACGTCGGCGAGGAACCGGTTCACGACCTCGGGCGTCTCGACCATCCTGCGGCGCAATGCGTATTGCGCGTAGGAGGGCATGCCGTAGAGGCCCGCGAGCTCCTGGCGCAGCTTGAAGATCTCGTGGAGCACGTCGAGGTTCTGCGCGCCGCCCTCGTTCAGCTTCGCGATGTAGTAGCGCCGGCGCGGCTCCTCGCGCCGCGCGTTCTGCAGGAAGGGGAAGTACGACGGGTAGTCGAGGCCGAGGACGTAGTTGCCGTCCGCGTCGCGCTTGCGGCCCTTCAGGTAGCCCTCCGGGAGGCCCTCCATCTCCTCGGGCGTGAACTTCACCCTGGTAGGATCGTCGCGGATGTTGCGGTCGAACGCCTGGCGCAGCTCCTCGAGCTTCTCGAAGATCGCCTTGGCGCGCGCGCGCTTCTCGGGGGGCAATGCGACCCCGCTATCCTCGAAGCCCTCCATCAGGTCCTTCTTCAGCTTCGCCTGGTGCGGATTGGCGGGCGCGGCGGCGCTGACACGTGCGAAGAGCTTCTCGTCCTGGAAGAGATCCGTGCCGAGCGTCGTGAATTTCTGCAGGCACGGCTCGGCCGCGTCGCGCACCGCCTTGTCGGGCGAGACGTTCGCCAGGAGGTACACGGGGTTGAGAACGTCCTCCATCTGGATCGCGAGGCGGTTCCACTCGCCGAAGATCGCGCCCGGGCCGCGCCGCGCCCCCATGTCGGCGATGGCCTTCTGCGCCCGCGCGATGCCGTCGGCGCAGACGCGCTCGACGCCCGCCGCGTCGTAGAGCGGCATGAGGGGATGGCCCGTGGGATTGGGGGCCGCGGGCGCCGCGGCGCAGGACATGGTCGCGGCGGCCGCGAGGAAGACGACAAGACGACGCATCGAAAGCTCCGTGGATCAGGAAGGTAGGGCGGCCAGCTGGTAGCCCTTGGGAATCGACGACAGCAGCTTGCGCGTGTACTCCTCGCGCGGATGGCGATAGATCTCGTCGGAGTCGGCCATCTCGACGATCGCGCCCTCGTTCATCACCATCACCCGGTCGGAAATGTACTTCACGACCGCGAGGTCGTGGGAGATGAAGATGTACGAAAGCCCGTACTCGTCCTGCAGGTCCTGCAGCAGGTTCAGCACCTGCGCCTGGACCGACACGTCGAGCGCGGAGACCGACTCGTCGCAGATCAGCACGTCGGGCTTCATCGTGAGGCAGCGCGCGATGGCGATCCTCTGGCGCTGCCCGCCGGAGAACTCGTGGGGGTACTTGTAGAACGATTGCTCCGACAGCCCCACCCGCTTGAGGAGCTGGAACGCCATGTCCACGCGCTCGCGCTCGCCGCTGCCGATGGAGTGGATCTTCATCGGCTCGACGAGGATGTGCCCGACCGTCATGCGCGGGTTGAGCGAGGCGTACGGATTCTGAAAGATGATCTGGATGCGGCGGCGGTAGGCCATCATCTCGCGCTCGCTCAACGCGAGGAGGTCCTTGCCTTCGAAGAGCACCTCCCCGCTGGTCGCGTCGTGCAGCCGCATCAGCGTGAGGCCGACCGTCGTCTTGCCGGAGCCCGATTCGCCGACCAGGCCGAGCGTCTTTCCCCGGGGCAACGAGAAGCTCACGTTCCTCACCGCGGGGACCGCCCGCTTGCCGAAGAGCCCCTCCTTGAGGAAGAACGTCTTGGTGAGCCCCTTCACCTCGAGGATGATCGGATCGCCCGGAGTCGTGCCGCGCGCGCGATCGCCGACGGAGACGCGGCCCTCGCCCTTCATGAAATCGTCGATCACCGGCAGGCGCCTGGGCCTCGCGTCGAGCCGCGGCCGGCAGGCGAGGAGCGCCTTGGTGTAGGGATGCTGCGGCTGCTCGAAGATCGCCTTGACCGGGCCCTGCTCCTTGATCTCGCCCGCCTGCATGACGACCACGCTGTCGGCGATGTCGCCCACGACGCCGAGGTCGTGGGTGATGAAGAGCACCGACATGTTGTGCTTCACCTGCAGGCTCGCGACGAGGTCGAGGATCTGCCTCTGGATGGTGACGTCGAGCGCGGTGGTCGGCTCGTCGGCGATGAGCAGCTTCGGCTCGCATGCGATCGCCATCGCGATCATCACGCGCTGCTGCTGCCCGCCGGACATCTCGTGGGGGTAGGAATTCGCGCGCAGCTGCGGGTTCGGGATGCCGACCTCGCCCAGGAGCTCGATGGCACGCGCCCCCGCCTGGCGGATGCCCATGCCCATGTGCAGGCGCAGCACCTCCGCGATCTGCTCGCCCACGGTGAACACGGGATTCAGCGACGTCATCGGCTCCTGGAAGATCACCGAGATGTCCTTGCCGCGGATACTCTGCAGCTGGTCGCGCGAGGCCTTCAGCAGGTCGCGCCCGCCCGCGGAGCCGGGGTTCGAACCGAAATAGGTGATGCGGCTCGAAGGCGCGACGATCGCGTTATGCGGAAGGAGCCCGAGGATCGACATCGCGGTGACGCTCTTGCCGCTCCCGGACTCGCCGACCAGCGCCACGGTGGTGTTGGTCGGGACGTCGAAGGAGATTGCCTTCACCGCGCGGAACGGCTCCGACTTCCGGTCGACCTGGAAGGCGATATCGAGGTCCTGCACCTGGAGGATGAGGTTCGTCATTTCAATTTCGGATCGAGCGCGTCGCGCATAGAATCGGTGAGGAGGGAAAACGCGGTGACCAGGATCGCCATCGACGCGCCGGCGGCGAAGAGCTGCCACCACTTGCCGATGACGAGCTCGTTCTGCGCCTCGGCGAGCATCGTGCCCCACGACACCATGTCGACGGGGACGCCGAATCCCAGGAAGGAGAGGATCACCTCGGCCTTGATGAAGCCGACCACGTGCTGCGACAACTGCACCAGCGCCACGTGGCTCACGTTGGGAAGGATATGGATGAACATGCGCGACCAGTTCGAGGCGCCGATCGCCTGCGCCGCCTTCACGTACTCGCGGTTCGAGTGCTTGATGTACTCGGCGCGCATCAGGCGATAGATGCCTGTCCAGCCGGTGAGCGAGAGGATGAGGACGATCGGCACGATGCCTTTGCCGAACTTGCCCGTGGCCGTGGCAACGGCTGCGAACGCGAGGATCAGGAGGATGTAGGGAATGGACGTGAAGACGTTGTAGACCCACTCAAGGACGTCGTTCGCCCATCCGCCCCAGTAACCCGCCGCCGCGCCGAGCATGGTGCCGATGAACGTGGCCAGCAGCGCCGCGGAGAGCCCCACGAAAATCGAGATCTGGGAGCCCTTGATCGCCTTCTGCAGGACGTCGCGGCCCCATTTGTCGCCGCCGAAGGGCAGCACTTCCGCGCGCTTGGTCTCGGTCACCGCGATCCTCGCGGCGCGCTCCTCCCACTCCTTGTAGCGCGGCGCGAGCGGATCGATGTCGGAGAGGTCCACGGGCGGCGCCTTCGCCGTCGCGTCCTTCGCGGCCATCGACCTCGCCTCGAGGTTCTCGGCGCCGGCGAGGAACGCGGGATTGGCGTACGAGACGCCCTTTTCCTTGTTCCAGTCCTTCGCGATGAGGCCCGTGTACGATCCGGCCATCATCGCGAGGAAGATCGCGACGATCACGAGCGAGACCATGCCGACGGTGTCCTGGCGCATGCGCCTCCAGGCGAGGGCCCAGAGGCCCGGCGATTCCTGCATCGGCGGCAGGGGAGGATTCCGCAGAACCGCGCTCATGAATGCTCCCTATTTGAACGACACGCGCGGGTCGACGACCTTGTACATCACGTCGACCAGCAGGTTGATGAACATGGTGATGACCGCGAGGTAGACCGTCACCGCCTTGATGACGGGGAAGTCGCTGCGGTTCACCGCGGTGATGATCTCGCGGCCCAGGCCCGGGATCGAGAAGAACACCTCGAGCAGGAACGAGCCGACGAAGATCCCGGGGAGCGCTATGCCGACGTTGGTGAGGATCGGGATCATCGCGTTCCTCAGCACGTGCTTGAGCATCACGCTCTTCTCGGGAACGC
This sequence comes from Burkholderiales bacterium, assembly GCA_017880705.1. GTDB lineage: Bacteria > Pseudomonadota > Gammaproteobacteria > Burkholderiales > Usitatibacteraceae > Usitatibacter. The sequence goes on along the minus strand of JADGRS010000049.1, from coordinate 3,319 downwards.
CCTTGGCGCGGGCGGTGCGCACATAGTCCTGGTTGATCTCGTCGAGGAAGAACGAGCGGTAGAGGCGAAGCTCGGGCGCGAGGCCCACGAACACCGCGAGCATGATCGGGAGCGGCGCGTAGTAGCCGAGGTTCTTGCCGAAGCTCTCGCTCCAGCCCTGCACCGGGAACCACCCGAGGATGAAGCCGAAGAGCCACTGGAACACGATGATGTAGACGAGGAAGCTCACCGACATCGCCACGGTGCAGACGATCATGATCATGCGGTCGGTGAGCGTGCCGCGCACGTAGGCGACCATGATCGAGAAGACGACGGCGAGGGACGTCGTGATGATGAGCACCGGGATCATGATCGTGAGGGTCGGCCCCACGCGCGTGATGAGGATGCGCGAGACTTCCTCGTTGGTGGACCAGCTGCGCCCGAAGTCGAACGTGAAGACCTGCTTCACGAAGACCCAGAGCTGGTACCAGTAGGGCTCGTCTATGCCCAGCTGCCGGCGGATGTTGGCGATCTGTTCCGGGTTGGAGATCTTGCCGGCGAGCACCATCGCCGGATCGCCTCCCACCCAGTTGAACAGGAAGAAGATGAGCAGGATCACCCCGGCGATTGTCGGGATGATCTGCCACAGTCGTCGTAAAACATACGCGGTCATTTCGTCGTTCTCCCTTCCATTACGCGTCGTTGAGCGGCACGGCAAGTGCCCGCTCCAACGACCGCCCCGCTGCCAGCGATCTGCACATCGCCGATTTACTTCATGGCCAGGTGCTGCGCGGCCACGTCCAGATCGAGATACTTGAAGTTCGTGTAGAGAATCGGGTGTTTCTTGTATCCCTTCACCCAAGGGTACTGCAGATGGTTGAAGATGCGATGCACGCCCAGCCGCCACGGCGCGTAGGCGAGGATGAGCCGGTCCATCTCGCGGTAGAGCTGGTTGCGCTCGGGGCTGTCGGGCACGCCCAACGATTTCTCGTAGAGCCGGTCGTATTCGGCGAGCTTGAAGCGCGACTCGTTGGATTGATTGGTGTTGGGGCCGTAGAGCAGCTGCAGGAAATTCTGGGCGTCGGGATAGTCTGCGATCCACGCGGAGGCCGCCATCTCGAAATTGCCGACCCGCTTGTCGTTGAGCAGATCGGCGAACTGCACTGCCGTCGCTTCAAGATGGATGCCGACCGCCGTCATCGACTTGACCCAGAGCTCGGCGAGTTGGCGCGAGTCGCCCCCGACGTTGTACTTGTACTGGATGACGAGCGGCGTGCCGTCGGGCCTCTCGCGCCAGCCGTCGCCGTCGCGGTCCATGTAGCCGAACATGTCGAGGAGCGCCTTGGCGCGCGCGGGGTCGGGGTCCTGCTCGGTGGAGTGGAGCGACGTATCGTAGCCCACCACGCCGGGAGGAACCGGCGTCTGCGCGGGCAGCGCCTGGTTCTTGCGGATGACGGAGATCTCCTGGTCGCGATCGTGCGCGAGAATCATGGCGCGGCGCAGCGCGACACGCTCGGGAGAGTAGCCACCTACCGGATTTTCCTGCCCGCTTGCGAGCTTGGGCTCGACGTTGAACACGTCATAGGTGATCTCGGGCTGCAGCTCGCGGAAGACATTCATGTGCTCCTTTGCCATCGCCTTCGAGAGCTTGCCGTTCGGCAGCACCTGGTCGATGAACGAGAAGGGCGTCTCGTCGAGGATGTCGTGCTCCTTGTTGACGAAAGCGAGATAGCGCGGCTGGTCTTCCTCGATGATGCTGATCTCGACGCGGTCGAGCGCGGGCAGGCGCTTGCCGCGCAGGTCGTCCATCACCTTGCGATCCCATGGGTCGGAGGGATCCGCATAACGCGTGTCGAGCTCGTAGCCGCGATGGTCGGGATTTCTCTCGAGCACGATCTTAGAGCGCCGCACCCAGTCCTTGAGAATGAAGGGGCCGGTGCCCACCGGGTGGCCATGAGTGTCGGCCGCATAGGCCTCCACCACCTCGCGCGGCATCGGCGCCACATTCGGCATCGCAAGGGTGTAGAGGAAGTTGTAGTCGGGCGCCTTCAGCTTGAAGCTGATCACATACTTGCCGCGCACCTCCAGTCCCGCGACAGGAGCGTCGTAGTCGAACTGCCCGGACTTCTTCGCCTTCTCGGTGAGCTCGTCGAGCCCGACGATCCGGTTCTCGAAGAGCCACTCGTAGGGGCTGCGGTTCTTCGGATCGCGAAAGCGCTTCACCATGTACTCGAAATCCCTCGCGACCAGCTCGCGCTTCGCTCCCTTGAACGCCGGGTCGTCGGTGAAGAAGATCCCGGGCTTGATGCGGAAGGTGTAGCGCGTGGCACCCTCTTCGGGTTCGGGGATCGTCTCCGCGACGAGCGGCACGAGGCGGGCCGGACGCGCGAGGTAATCGTAGGTGAGAAGGCCCTCGAAGATGTTCTCGCACACGCCGACGGAGTACCGGTCGAAGACCCGCTGCGGGTCGAAGCCCGTCTCTGCGACGCGGAAGGCGATGTGCAGCACTTTCTTCTGGGCCGCCGCGGGAAGCGTCGCACACGCGACGAGCAGCGTGGCGGCGGCGATGGCTAGGAAGCGCGGAATTCTCAAGGGCGGGAGAGCGGGAGAGCTGCGGGATTATATCGTCGCCGCCCCGGGCGAAGGACGCTAGTGAGGCTCTCCTCGAGGGGACGTGGATCGATTATGCGATACACTTCGACGCCTTCTGTATCCATATGTTTCCTGCAATTCTACGGGGAAGGAACGTCGCAATGGGCTTCCTGCAGGGCCGCCGCATCCTCGTGACGGGGATGCTTTCCAACCGCTCGATCGCCTACGGGATCGCGAAGGCGTGCGCGCGCGAGGGCGCGGAGCTCGCCTTCACCTACCAGGGCGAAGGCGTTCGCGAGCGCGTGGCGAATCTCGCCCAGGAGTTCGGCGCGACCCTCGTCTATCCCTGCGATGTCGCCGACGACGCGCAGATCGATGCCCTCTTCGCGGACCTCGCGAAGAGCTGGGATTCTCTCGACGGGCTTGTCCATGCGATCGCCTTCGCGCCGCGCGAGGCCCTGAAAGGCGCCTTCCACGAGAGCGTGACGCGCGAGGCGTTCCGCGTCGCCCACGACGTGTCGAGCTACAGCCTCGCGGCGCTCGCGAAGGCGGCGGCGCCGATGATGCAGGGCCGCAACGCCTCGATCGTGACGCTCTCCTATCTCGGCGCCGCCCGCGCCCTTCCACACTACAACGTGATGGGGCTGGCCAAGGCGAGTCTCGAGGCCGGCGTGCGTTATCTCGCCGCGGGCCTCGGGCCCTCGGGGATCCGCGTGAACGCGATCTCCGCGGGCCCGATCAAGACGCT
>JADGRS010000329.1 GCA_017880705.1 Burkholderiales bacterium | reverse complement strand
TGGGCTGCACGGAGCGACGCTGCTGGTCCTCGGCCTGAGCCTGGGACTGTGCCTGCTCCTCGATGCGCTCGAGATCCTCTTCGTCGTGGTGCCGCTCACCATGCCCACGCTGCTCGGCCTCGGCGGCGACCCGGTCTGGCTCGCGGTGATGTTCGCGATCACGATCCAGAGCGGCTTCATGATGCCGCCCTCGGGCTTCGCGATCTGCTTCCTGCGCAGCGTCGCGCCCGCGCAAGTGCAGACGCGCGAGATCTATCTCGGCGTCGTGCCGCTCCTCGCGATCCAGGTCACCGTCCTCACGCTACTCTGGACGTTTCCAGCGATCGCGACGTGGCTTCCGAAGGCGTTCTACGCAACGCCCTGATCGCGTCCGGCCGACCGCATAATGCGCGAGGAGACGCAAGGCTGGCCATCCGACCACCCGACGGGAGAGACATCGATGACCGCGAAGACCCTCGTTGCCGCCGCGAGCTTGGCGATGACTCTTCATTTCGGCGTCACGAATGCGCTCGCCGCGGAGGCAGCGCGGCTCGTGCCGGGCGACACGCCGCCGCCCTCGCTCGGCACGAACCTCGATGGCGATGACGTCGGCACGGGCCGGTATGCCGGCAAGGTGCTGGTGGTGACCTTCTGGGCGTCGTGGTGCGCGCCCTGCAGGAAGGAGCTGCCGATGCTCGAGGGAATCCAGCAGGCGGCCGGCAAGGACAAGGTCCAGGTCGTCGCGATCAATATCGAGGACCGCGATGTGTACCGCAAGCTCGCGCGCCGCCTCAACTCGTTGACCCTCAGCCTCAACCACGACACCGGGAAGAAGAGCTCCGAGGCCTATGGCGTCCACGGGATTCCGCACCTGGTGCTGATCGGACGCGACGGCAAGGTCATCGCGGTTCACCGTGGCTACAGCGAGGAGTCGATCGATTCGATCATCGCGGAGATCAATCGCGCGCTCGCGGCCGGAAATACTTGAATGGCCGTTCGGCATCGAGTTGATCGGGGAGCATGTCGATCGTGAACCGCTCGTTCGCGTGCCTGGCGAGCTGTGCGTTGCTCCTCGGGTGCGCCTCGCCCTCGCCCGATGTTCCCGGCGCGGCAACGGCCAAGATCCTTCAGCCGTCGATCCCGATCAACGTGATGAAGCCCGGAGGCGGCGGGCCGTTCCCGGCGGTGGTCATGCTGCACGACTGCAGCGGCCTGGGCCGGCGATCGAGCCGCGCTCCCATGCGATGGGGAAAAATGCTGCAGGACAACGGCTATGTCGTGATCATTCCCGACAGCTTTTCCACGCGGGGCCACGGGGACGGCGTGTGCACCGATCCGTCGCCCAGCCGCAGGGAAGTGAGCCCGGAGCGGCGCGTGCGCGATGCGTATGAAGCGCTCGCTTACGCCCGATCGCTTGCGTTCGTCGACGGCACGCGCGTGGCCGTGATGGGCGGCTCCCACGGCGGCTCGACGACGCTCGCGACGATGGTCGACCCGGAGGGCGCGCGATCCGGCCACGGATTCTCCGCGGCGATCGCTCTCTATCCGGGATGCAACGCGCGCTATGGAGACTGGCGCCCTGGCGGGCTCGGGGTGTACAAGCCGCTCGCGCCGGTCCTCATCCTCGTGGGCGAGAAGGACGATTGGACACCCGCGGAACCTTGCCGTCAGCTCACCGAACGTTCGCAGGCCGCGGGCTATCCCGTCGCGGTGAAGATCTATCCGGGCGCGCACCATTCCTTCGACAACGAAAGGCCGGTTGCCTATGTCGCGGAGCGCGTGAATGCCAACGCTCCCGGAGGCCGCGGCGCGACGACGGGAGGCAATCCCGAAGCATGGGCCGACAGCATTCGTGAAGTGACGACTTTTTTCGCAAGGTATCTGCATGCGCCCTGATCGAGTGAGCGATTTCTCCAAGAGCCCGCGCACCCTCCTCCTCGCGACAGTACTGGGGGCGCTCCTCGCGCTGCCCCTGCACGCGGCCGAGACGGCGTGCGCCGTGCCCGCGACAATCGCCGATGGATGGGAACGCGCGGATCCGGCGGCATCGGGATTCGATGCGCAGGCGCTGTGCGCGGCGCTTCAAGAGGCCACGAAAGGCGAAGTGAACATCCACGGCCTCGTCGTGGAGCGTCACGGCCGCCTCGTCGCCGAGATCTATCGCCGCGGCAAGGACCGGCCGATGGGGAACCTCTTCTCGCGCGAGGTCGATTTCGGTCCCACGGACCTGCACGACATGCGCTCGGTGAGCAAGAGCGTCGTGAGCCTGCTCGTCGGAGTCGCCATCGGGCAGGGCCGCATCGCCGGCGTCACGACGCCCGTCCTCGATTTCTATCCGCGCGACCAGGACCTGCGCACGCCCGCGCGCTCCGCCATCACGATCGAGCATCTCCTCACGATGAGCAGCGGGCTCGCGTGGAAGGAAGAGGTGACGACCTACGGGACACGGGCCAACGACGAGACGCACCTGTTGTGGGCCTGGAGCCCGTACCGCTACGTTCTCGACCGCCCGATGGTCGCCTTCCCCGGCGAACGCTTCAACTACAGCGGCGGCGACAACACGCTGCTCGCCGATATCCTCGAGCGCGCGACCGGCAAGGACCTGCGCGAGCTCGCGCGCACCGAGCTCTTCGCCCCGTTGGGCATCGAGAGCTGGGAATGGGTGACCGATCTCTACGGCCGGCCCGTTCCATTCGCGGGACTGAGGCTGCGGCCCCGAGATCTCGCGAAGATCGGCCGCATGCTGCTCCATCATGGGCAATGGCAGGGCAGGCAGATTGTCCCGGCCGATTGGGTTGCGGCATCACTCGCCGCGCACATCGCCACGGGCGACGGATTGCAATACGGATACCAATGGTGGGTCGGAAGCGTGCAGCGGCGCGGCAAGGCGATCGCGTGGAGCGCGGCGATCGGCAACGGCGGCCAGCGCCTCTACGTGCTGCCGGAGCTGGACATGGCAGTCGTGGTCACCGCGGGCGAATACAACGGCACCGACATCGGACAGAAGCTCGGCCGGCTGATGGCGCGAATCGCCGCGGCGGTGCAGTAGTATCCGTATTCCGCAGTTCGATTCGCCAGGCCCGCCCATGAGTTTCGAGGCATACCAAGGCACGCGTCCGGTTGCCGAAGCCCACCGCTTCGACATCGCGGCGCTCGAGCGCTACATGCGCGAGCATGTGCCGGGCTTCGGCGGCACGCTCGCCGTCGAGCAGTTCAAGGGGGGCCAATCCAATCCGACCTACCGGTTGAGCGCGGGCGGCAAGTCGTACGTGATGCGCCGCAAGCCTCCGGGGAAACTGCTGCCGTCGGCCCACGCGGTGGATCGCGAGTACCGGGTGATCACCGCGCTCGCCGCGACCGACGTGCCCGTCGCGCGCACCCATGCCCTGTGCACGGACGAGTCCGTGATCGGCTCGATGTTCTACATCATGGATTGCGTCGAGGGTCGCGTCCTGTGGGATCCGCAGCTGCCGGGCATGACACCGGCCCAGCGGGGAGCGATCTTCGACGAGATGAATCGCGTCATCGCCGCGCTGCATCGCGTCGACTACGCGGCCATCGGCCTTGCCGATTACGGCAAGCCGGGCAACTACTTCGCGCGCCAGGTCGATCGCTGGTCGCGGCAGTACAAGGCGTCCGAGACCGAGAAGATCGAGGCGATGGATCGCCTCATGGAGTGGCTGCCGTCGAACATTCCCGCGGGCGACGAGACCACCATCGTCCACGGCGACTACCGGCTCGACAACATGGTGTTCCATCCCACCGAGCCGCGCGTTCTCGCGGTGCTCGACTGGGAGCTCTCGACTCTCGGCCATCCGATGGCGGATTTCTCCTACCATTTGATGACGTGGCGGCTGTCGGCGACGGAATTCCGCGGGCTGCGCGGCGCCGACCTCGCGGCGCTGGGGATTCCCTCCGAGCGCGAGTACATCGACAAGTACATCCGGCGCGTGGGGAAGAAGGATCCGCCGAGCGAGAAGGACCTGGGCTTCTGCATGGCGTACAACATGTTCCGCGCCGCGGCGATCTTCCAG
>JADGRS010000328.1 GCA_017880705.1 Burkholderiales bacterium | reverse complement strand
TCCCACCCGGGACGCGTGGCACGGCTTCAGCGGCTCCCGCTACGCCTTCGACGAGCAGTGGATCCCGGTCGGGGGCACCGGACAGAAGCTGCGCGCGTGGTGGCTCAAGTCGGGCGACCCCGATGCGCCCGCCGTTCTCTACCTGCACGGGGCGCGCTGGAATCTCACCGGAAGCGTGTCTCGCATCGATCGCTGGCGGCAACTCGGATTCTCGGTGCTCGCCGTCGACTATCGCGGATTCGGCGAGAGCACGGACATCGGGCCCACCGAGGCGAGCGCCTACGAGGACGCGGAAGCGGCGTGGGCACACCTCGCGAAGCTCGCTCCGCTCAAGCGCCGCTTCATCGTCGGTCACTCGCTCGGCGGCGCGATCGCGGTGGAGCTCGCGCGGCGCCATCCCGACGCTTCGGGGCTGGTGCTCGAGGCGACGTTCACCTCGGTGCGCGACATGATCCACCAGTCGGCGTGGGGCTTCCTGCCGGTGGGACTCATCCTCACGCAGAATTTCGACGCGCTCTCCAAGGTGGGAGAGGTGAAGATGCCGGTCCTCGTGACCCACGGAACGCGCGACACCATCGTTCCGATCGAGATGGGCGAGAGGCTCTTCGAGGCGATCCACGCTCCGAAGAAGTTTTTGCGGGTCGAGGGTGCGGGGCATCACAACCTGTCGGGCGCCGCGTTCGACCAGTATCGCCAGGCCATCGCCGAGCTTTTTTGAAAATTGGTGTCAGGTACGAATTTCAGTGGCAAGCACCGGCGAGCCGGCGCGTCCGAAATTCGTACCTGACACCAATTTTCAGTACCATCCTCCAATGCAATCCCTCGATCTCGATGTCCTCGAGCACGCGCTGGAGTGGCGGCGCGGCGGCCGGCGGGTGTGGCTCCTCACCGTGGCGCAGACGTTCGGCGCGAGTCCGCGGCCGCCGGGATCGCTCGCAGCGATCCGCGACGACGGCATCCTCGTGGGCTCCGTTTCCGGCGGCTGCATCGAGGACGATCTCGTCGCGCGCCGCGGCGAATACTCGGGACGCAAGCCGCAATTCGCCGCGTATGGCGTGACCGCGGAAGAGGCCCGGCGCTTCGGCCTGCCCTGCGGCGGCGAGCTCGAGGTCATCATCGAGCCCGACGTGCAGGCCGCGGAGTTCGAAGCGCTCCTCGGGCATGTCGGCGCCGGTCGCATCGTCGCGCGTCGCGTGGACCTCGAGTCGGGAGCGTGGTCCTTCGCCGCCGCGCAACCCACCGACGAGTGCGCCCGCACCGAGACGCAGTTCACCAGCGTGCACGGCCCGCGCTGGCGCATGCTCGTCATCGGCGCCTCCGAGATCGCGCACTATCTCGCGGAGGTCGCATCGACCGTCGACTTCCAGGTGTTCGTCTGCGATCCGCGCGAGGAATACCGCAGCGCGTGGCGCGCCCGCGGCGCGCAGTGGATCGACGGCATGCCCGACGACGCGGTGCTCGCCTTCAGGCCCGACGGCCACAGCGTGATCCTCACCGTCTCCCACGACCCGAAGCTCGACGACATGGCGCTCCTCGAAGCGCTGAAGAGCGAGGCCTTCTACGTGGGCGCCGTGGGCTCGTCGCGCACGAGCGCCGAGCGCCGCAAGCGGCTCGCCGACTTCGACCTCTCCGCCCAGGAGATCGCCCGCCTGCGGGGGCCCGTGGGCCTGTCGATCGGATCGCGGACGCCGCCCGAGATCGCGCTCTCGATCCTCGCGGACCTCGTCGCCACGAGGAACGGCATCGTCCTCGAGAAATCCGCCGGCGACACGCAACGCAAGCGCGCGTAAACTTCGTCGCCCGCCACAACAACATCCATACCCACCGAGGAGGCTTTCCATGATGGGACGTCGCGCCGCTGCGGCTCTCGCTTGCGCTGCCTGTTTCTTCGCGGGGCTCGCCTTCGCGCAGGCCCCCGCCTATCCGTCGCGTCCGGTGACCGTGCTCGTTCCCTATGCGCCGGGGGGCCTTCCCGACACCGTCGCGCGCGTCGTCGGCCAGAAGCTTTCCGACAAGTGGGGCCAGCCCGTGGTGATCGAGAACCGGCCGGGCGGCAACGGCGTCGTCTCGGCGCAGGCGCTCGCGTCGCGGCCCGCCGACGGCTACACGCTCATGATCACCGACGGCACCATGTTCTCCGTGAACCAGTACATCTACAGCAAGCTTCCGTACGATCCGGTGAAGGACTTCACCTTCATCTCCCTCATCGCGCGCGCGCCGCTCTTCCTCGCGGTCCTGCCGTCGCTGCCGGCGTCCAACTTCACCGAGTTCGTGGCCCTCGCGAAGGCGAAGCCCGGCTACTACACCTACGGCTCGTCCGGCATCGGCAGCATCCACCACCTCACCATGGAGGCGATCAAGTTCTCGCTCGGCATCGACCTGCTGCACGTGCCGTTCAAGGGAACGGGCCAGTCGATTCCGGCGTTGGTGAGCGGCCAGGTGTCGGCGGTGTGGTCGGCGATGCCCTCGCTCGCGGGCTTCGTGAAGGAAGGCAAGCTGAAGCTGATCGCGGTCAACTCGGAGAAGCGCTCCGCGCTCGCGCCGGAGATCGCCACGGTCGCGGAGACGTCGATTCCCGGTTTCGATTTCGCGCCGAACATCGGCGTCACCGGCCCCGTGGACCTGCCACCCGCGATCGTCGCGAAGATCGCCGCGGACGTCACCGGAGCGCTCAAGGACCCGGCGCTCGTGGAGCGGCTGAAGATACTCGGCATCGATGCGGTCGGCGCAGGCCCGCAGGAATACGCTGCATTGCTTGCGGCCGACCGCGTTCGCTTCGAGAAGGTGATCAAGTCCGCCGGCGTCAAGGCCGAGTAGAACGGGTCCCGAGTGACCGGCATTCGCGGCATCCTCCTTTGTGGCGGAAGCGCGAGCCGCTTCGGCTCGGAGAAGCTCCTCGCGCCGCTGCGCGGCTCGCCGCTCGCATCCCATGCGGCGCGCAACCTCGTGGCGGGAGCCGGCAATGCGCTCGCCGTGATTCCGATGGGATCGGCGGCGCTGCGCCGCGTGCTCGAGGAATCGGGCTGCGACATCCTCGAGACCTCCGATACCAAGCGCGGCATGGGCGCGAGCCTCGCTGCAGCCGCCGCCGCGTCGTCCGAAGCCGCAGGCTGGATCGTCGCGCTGGGCGACATGCCCTTCATCCGCGTCGCGACCATCGCCTCGATCCGCGTGGCGCTCGAGGGCGGCGCGCTCGTCGTGGCGCCCGTCGTCGTCTCGAGCGGTGCGCGTGGCCATCCCGTGGGATTCGCGAGCGCCCTGAAGGCGGAGCTCGTCGCGCTCGACGGCGACCACGGCGCGCGATCCGTCATCGAGCGCCATCGCGACCGCCTCGCGACGCTCGAGGTCGACGATCCGGGTATCTTGGCGGACATCGACGTCCCCGCGGACCTCGAGAAGTTTCGATGAGGAGCGAGCCATGCTGAAACTGCGCCCCAATTGCGAGTGCTGCGATCGCGACCTGCCCCCCGATTCTCTCGAGGCCTTCATGTGCACCTACGAGTGCACGTTCTGCCGCGATTGCGTGGAGACGAAGCTCGCGGGCGTTTGCCCCAACTGCGGCGGCGAGCTCGTGCGCCGCCCGCGCCGGACGGCGCGGATGCTCGCGAAGCACCCCGCGTCGACCGAGCGCGTGCTCAAGCCCGAAGGCTGCGTCGAGGCCGCGTAGCGCGGCTAGCGCGGCGTGACCTGCCCCGTGCGCGGGTCGACGTAGCCGCCCGGGATCTCGTGCAGCACGGCGCCGGTCCGCGGATCGACCGCGAAGCGCTCCGAGGGCGTGGCGACCGAGCCCGAGGGAAGCACCTGCGGCTTCGGCGGCACGACCACGTCGACGTGCGCGACGGGCGCGGCGGGATTCGCGGGCGCTCGCGGAAGCGGCTTCACGATCGGGGGAAACGGATCGAGCGGCGCGCGCGCGGGTCGCAACGGTTTCTCGTCGGGCGTCGGCCCGCGCGCCTGTCCCGCCGGGCTCTTGAGGAGGCTCGAGAGCTCCTCGCGCGCGGCTTCACGTTGCGCG
>JADGRS010000327.1 GCA_017880705.1 Burkholderiales bacterium | reverse complement strand
CCCGCTGTCGAGCGTATGGACGAAATCGGTACCGGTTGTCGAGCGACGGTGGCGCTCGATGTCGGGGGCCTTCAGCTCGACTGCAATGGGGGCCATGGTCTGCTTCTCAGTGCTTGTGGTCAGGGTCGTGATCGTGGGAGTGGCCGGCGCCCTCGCCATCATCGTGTCCATGATTATGCGAGGAAACATGGGAGTGGTCGCCGCCATGGGATGCATCATGTCCGTGATCGTGATGATGGTGATGGCCGCGATCGTGATCGTGGTGCCGATGCCCGGGACCGGAGCACAGATGCGAGCCGCGGTCGCCGGCGTAGCGCGCCACGGCCTCGAGCATGAGCCCGATGTCCGCCCTCAGCTTCTCGAATCCCGGCGATTTCTGCCTAGTACGCTCGTCCATGTAGAGCTTGCGGTTCGCTTCGATCTGCAGGCTGTGGCGCTGTGCCGAAGGATCGGAGAATGCGCGCACCAATTCCACGCCCTTGTACGGGTCGTTGATCTTAACGGCGTAGCCCATGTCGCGCAGGCTCCGTGCGACAAGAGCGGTGAACCCGGGCTCGCATGTCGAGCCGTCGCGGTCACCCAGGACGAAGTCGGCGCGCGGCTTGCCCGGGCCCTCCTCGGAAATTCGCCCGCTCAGCGCGGGCATCGAATGGCAGTTGATGTGCCAAACGCCGCCGAAATGCTCATGAGCCGCGTCCATGGCATCCTTTACCGCGCGCTGGTAGGGCTGGTGGTAGCGCACGATGCGCTGTTTCACCTCGTCGACGGAGAGCTTGCGCCCATAGATCGCTTCGCCGGAATCGAGAACGCGCCAGATGAGGCCGATGCCGAGCTCGGTCTTGCGGCTCGGCAACGCGGGGCCGGGCCATGGGCCGTCGATGAGGGAAGCGTCGATGTCGAAGAGCGATCGATTGGGATCGATATAGCTTCGCGGGAAGTTCGCGGCGATGAGCGTGGCGCCGAGCGCGGGGCCCGTCGCATAGAGCTCGTCGACAAAGCTGTCTTCGGATTGACGCAGCATGTCGCGCGAGACGGAGGCTCCGAAGTCGTCCGGATAATCGGTTCCGCTGTGGGGCGAATCGAGCACGAGCGGCACTGCGTGCCCGCTGGGGCTCGTGATGTTGAATGCAGGTCTCATGGGCTCGGACGATCGTTCAGGTGGCAGGCCGACATGCGGCCGGGTGCGATCTCGCGCAGCGCCGGGGACTCGACCCGGCAACGCTCGAACGCATTGGGACAGCGAGGATGGAAGTGGCAGCCCGTGGGCGGCGCGAGCGGCGACGGAATCTCGCCCTTGACCGGGACGTAGGTGCGGTGCCGCGCATCGACGCGGGGCACCTCGGCGATGAGGGCGACGGTGTAGGGATGATTCGGATGCGCATAGAGATCGGCGGTCGCGCCCGACTCGACGATGCGCCCCAGGTACATCACGACGACGCGGTCCGCGACGTGCCGGATCACGCCCAGGTCGTGGCTGATGAAGAGATATGTGAGGCCCAACTCCTCGCGCAAGCGGATGAAGAGGTTCAACACCTGCGCCTGGATCGAGACGTCGAGCGCCGCCACCGCCTCGTCGCAGACGAGGAAGCGCGGCTTCACCGCGAGAGCGCGCGCGATGCCGATGCGGCTGCGTTGGCCGCCCGAGAACTGGTGCGGAAAGCGGCGCATCAGGGTCGCATCCATGCCGACTCGCTCCAGCAGATCGGCGACGTACGCTTCGCACGCCCGCCGGGTGACGATGCCGTGCACGACGGGGGCTTCGCCCACGATGTCGACGATCCGCATGCGAGGATTGAGCGAAGCGTAGGGATCCTGGAAGATCATCTGGACGGCGAGGCGCTCGGCGCGCGCGGTCTCAGCATCGAACTCGCGATAGGGCCGCCCCTTCCAGAGGCGCTCGCCTTCGCTTGGCGCGATCACGCGAGAGACCATGCGTCCCAACGTCGATTTCCCGCACCCCGACTCGCCGACGAGGCCGACCACCTCTCCTTCGCGCACCGCGAGGTCGACATGATCGACCGCATGCACGACCGCTTCGCTCGCCTTCGCCCCCAGGGCGCGCGCGATTCGTGCCGCGAGGTCGAGGCCACGCACGAAACGCTTCGACACGCCGCGAAGCTCCAGCAGGGGTGCGGTCGCGGCGCTCATGTCATCGGATTGCGGCAGCGCAGCGTCCGACCTGCCGATGGCGTGCGCGTCTCGGGCGAGATGCGGCACTCGTCGAGGGCGCGCACGCAGCGCTCGCGGAATGAGCACCCCTCGTCCAGGCTCGCGAGGGATGGCGTCATGCCGCGGATCTGCGCGAGCGGGCGGCCGGGGACGTTGCGGCTGGGCACGGAGTCGAGCAGTCCGCGCGTGTAAGGGTGCAGCGGGCGATCCAGGATCTCGTCCACCGTGCCGGATTCGACGATGCGGCCGGCGTACATCACGCAAACCTCGTCGGCGAGCCCGGAGATCACGGAAAGATCGTGCGTGATCCAGATGAGACCGGCCCCCGTTTCGCGGCAGAGCTTCTGCATCTCGAAGAGTATCTGCCCCTGGATGGTTACATCGAGCGCCGTCGTCGGCTCGTCGGCGATGATGAGGTCGGGCCGGTTGAGAAGGGCGATCGCGATCGCGACCCGCTGGCGCATCCCGCCGGAGAACTGGTGGGGATAGTTGCGCAGGCGCTCCTCGGGCGACGCGATTCCAACGCGTGCGAGCGCCTCGCGGCACGCCTCGCGCGCCGAGTCGCGGGATACGTCGTGGTGCGCGCGCACGGCTTCCATCATCTGCGTGTCGATGCGCAACACCGGATTCAACGTCATCATCGGGTCCTGGAAGATCATCGCGATGCGCTCGCCGCGAAGCTTGCGCCAAGCCGCTTCGTCGAGCTTCGTGATGTCGGTGCCGTTGAGGCGGATGCTCCCCGCCACGATTCGCCCGGGCGCGTCGACGAGGCCGAGGATCGAATAGCCCGTCATCGACTTGCCGGAGCCCGACTCTCCCACGAGCCCCAGGACGCGCCCGCGCTCGACGCGAAAGCTCACGTCGTCGACCGCCTTCACGACGCCCGCCTTGGTGAAGAAATGCATGCGCAGGCCCTCGACCTGGAGAAGCGCGGTGCCCGAACCCGTGGCTGCATGGGACATTGTCGCGCCTCCTATTTCCTGAGGCGAGGATTCAACACGTCGCGCAACTGGTCGGCGACGAGGTTGATCGAGACGATCGTCAGCAGAAGCGCGAGGCCCGGATAGAAGCTGATCCAGTACTTGCCCGAAAGGAGGTACTGAAAGCCGTTCGCGATGAGAAGGCCCAGCGACGGCTCGGTGATCGGCAGCCCCAGCCCGAGGAAGGAGAGCGTCGCCTCCAGCGAGATCGCGTGCGCGATCTGCACGGTGGCGACGACTATCAAGGGCGGAAGGCAGTTCGGCAGGAGGTGGCGAAACACGATCCGTGGCTGCGAAAGAGCGAGCACCTTGGCCGCTTCGACATATTCCTTCTGTCGCTCGACCAACGCCGTCGATCGCACCGTGCGCGCGTAATAGGCCCACTGGATCGTGACCAGCGCCGCGATGATCTTTCCCACGCCCTGTCCCAGTATCGCGAGGAGGATGAGAGCGATGAGGATCGCGGGGAAGGAAAGCTGGATGTCGGCTATGCGCATGATCACGCCATCGACCCAGCCGCCGAAGTACGCGGCCGCGAGCCCGAGCACGAGGCCAATGGCGAGCGCGATCGCCGTGCTGGCCACGCCGACGGCGAGCGAGATGCGCAAGCCGTAGAAGATTCCGGAGAGCATGTCGCGCCCTTGGTCGTCGGTCCCGAGCCAGTACGGCTTCCCGGTGGTGGACGAGTGCTCTCCGGGCGCGAGGCGGGAGTCGAGGACGTCGAGTTGTGCGAGGTCGTATGGATTCTGCGGAGAGATGTAGGGAGCGGCTATCGCGACGAGCACCAGCGCGACGAGCAGAACGAGACCGGCCATCGCAAGGCCGCTCTCGGAGAATTCCGAAACGAAGCGGCGCCAGGGCGACTCGCCGCCGGCCCCATGGG
>JADGRS010000326.1 GCA_017880705.1 Burkholderiales bacterium | reverse complement strand
CTCGTCTCCGACGCGATTCGCCGCTCACGCGCGGGCCTGTCGGACCCGGACCGGCCGTACGGCTCGTTCCTCTTCCTCGGCCCCACGGGCGTCGGCAAGACGGAGCTTTCGAAGGCGCTCGCGGAGTTCCTCTTCGACAGCGAGGACCATCTCGTGCGCATCGACATGTCCGAGTACATGGAGAAGCATTCGGTCGCGCGGCTGATCGGCGCGCCGCCCGGCTACGTGGGCTACGAGGAGGGCGGGCACCTGACGGAGATCGTGCGGCGCAAGCCCTACTGCGTGATCCTGTTCGACGAGATCGAGAAGGCGCACCCGGACGTGTTCAACGTGCTGCTGCAGGTGCTCGATGACGGGCGCCTCACCGACGGCCAGGGCCGCACCGTGAATTTCAAGAACACGGTGCTCATCATGACCTCGAACCTCGGCAGCCAGATGATCCAGTCGATGGCCGACCAGGACTACCAGGTGGTGAAGCTCGCGGTGATGGGCGAGGTGAAGTCGCACTTCCGCCCGGAATTCATCAACCGCATCGACGAGATCGTGGTCTTCCACGCGCTCGACGAGGCCAACATCGCCTCGATCGCGCGCGTGCAGCTGAAGGATCTCGAGAAGCGCGTGCATTCGCTCGACATGGCGATCGAGGTTTCGGACGCCGCGGTGGCGGAGCTCGCGCGCGCGGGATTCGACCCGGTGTATGGCGCCCGGCCCCTGAAGCGCGCGATCCAGCAGCAGGTCGAGAATCCGCTCTCCAAGGCGATCCTCGAGGGCACGTTCGGGCCCAAGGACACCATCGTCGTGGACTCGAAGAACGGCGTCTTCACCTTCGACAAGGCGAAGGTGAGGGCGAAGGAAAAGCAGGCGGCTTGAATGTCATCCCGGCGGATTTGCTTCTGAGCTGGATGACAAGCCTCGGATCGCCGCTCCCCCTGAACGGCATGGCGCTCGCGCCGGGCGAAACCGTCACGTTCTTCGCTTCCATGCTCGCAACGTGCGTGCAGCCGTGACAAACCAAGCGCTGCTTTCGATGCCCTCCATCTCCTTCTCCGTGTCGTACACGCTCCGCGAGTACCTGAGCTTCGTCCGCGACCATGTGCCCGCGGGCATCGAACAGATGGCCGCCGCGGGCAAGATCAAGAAGGGGAAGAAGGTGAATCCAAGATACGTCCTCTGGCTGCTAGTGCCGGTCGCCACGATCGGCTTCTACTTCAAGAAGAGGCGAATGCCCGTTTGCGATTTCGTGATCGATGAACGCGAGATCCGGCGAACAACGGCCGATGGCGTGATGGTGGTCCCTTGGAGCAAGGTCGTCGCGATCCGGCGCTACACCCGGGGCTTCTTGATCGAGAAGAGCACCGGCGCGATGCCGCTGCCCTATCGCTGCTTTTCGGCGGCCCAGGCATCCACGATGGCGAACCTCATCGACGCACACGAAGCCGAGGGGCGAGCTAATTGCCCAGCAGCTCCTCGACCTTCGCGGTGAACTCGGCCGACTCCGGCTCGACCTTCGAAGGAAAGCTCGCCACCGTCGTGCCGTCGCGCCCGATCAGGTACTTGTGGAAGTTCCACTTCGGGCGCTGCCCGGTCGCCTTCGCGAGCCCGTCGAATACCGCCGAGCCGCCCGGCTCCTTCACCGAAGTCTTCGAGAACATCGGGAACTTGACCGCGTAGGTGCGATCGCAGAAGTCCGCGATCTCCTTCGAGCTGCCGGGCTCCTGCTGGCCGAAATCGTTCGAGGGAAAGCCGAGGATCACGAGCCCGCGGGACTTGTACTTCTCGTTGAGCGCCTGGAGGCCCTTGTATTGCGGCGTGCAGCCGCAGTAGCTCGCGGTGTTCACCACGAGGACCACCTTGCCAGCGTACTGGCAAAGATCCTCCTTGTCGCCGAGGAGGCTGTTCACCCTGTGGTCGAGGAGCGCGCTGCAGGTGGCGCCGGAAGCGATCGTGGAGGACATGAGGATGGCGATGGCAAGGAGTCTGTTCATGACGAGGAGTCTACCGCGGTGGCGGCCCGCCTCAGGCGCGGTAACCCGGAAGCTCGCGATCGAGGACGCGCATCATCGCTTCGAAGAACAAGCGCTCGCGCTCCGCGAGCGAATGGCGATCATCGGGCGAGCGCGTCTGCACGCGCGCGACGATCTCGTCGGAGAGGATCTCGATGGGTTTCCCCGTGCCCATCGCGAGGAGCTGCGTGCGGCACACGCGCTCCAGCCGATAGAGGCGCCGATACGCCTGCGCCACCGTGGCGCCCGTCACGAGCACGCCGTGATTCTTCATGAAGAGCGCGTGCTTGTCGCCGACGAGGCGCGCGAGGCGCTCGCCTTCCTCGAGGCAATCCGCGGTGCCGGCGTAGTTGTCGTCGTAGGCGATGTGGCCATGGAAGAAGGCGGCGGTCTGGTTCGCCGGGAGGAGCCGATTGTCCGCGAGCATGTTGAGCGCGACGGCCCACGTCTGGTGCGTGTGCATCACGACGCGCGCTCCGGTGATCCGGTGGATCGGCGCGTGGATGCATTGCGCCGAGAGCTCGACGACGCCTTCGCCCTCGAGCGTGCGCCCCGATTCGTCGAAGACGATCATGTCGCTCGCGCGCGCCTCCGACCAGTGCAGCCCGAACGGCAGGATCAGGTACCGGTCGTCGCGCCCGGGGACCGTCACGGTGAAGTGATTGTCGATGCCTTCCTCGAGCTCGTGCAGCACCGCCATGCGATGCGCGGCGGCAAGATGCACCTTCGCCTCGGCGACCGGATCGGCCTGGCGGCTGGGGGCCAGCGAAAGGAAGGACACGCTACTCGACCTTCGCGCCCGACGAGTTCACGACCTTCTCCCACTTGGCCGTCTCGTCGCGGATCACCTTGCCGAAATCCTCGGGAGTCCCGGGGATCGGCGCGCCGCCCAGCTCCGCGAGGCGCTCGCGCATCTTCGGATCGGCGAGCGCGCGGTTCACTTCCGCGTTGACCTTCTCGATGATCTCCCTCGGCGTGCCCTTGGGCATGCCGACGCCGAACCACGCGGTGGCCTCGTAGCCCGGCACCGTCTCGCCGATCGTCGGAACGTCGGGCATCGAAGGCTCCCGCTGCGCGGAAGTCATGCCGAGGGCGCGCAGGCGTCCGCCCTTGATGTGGGGAGCAGAGGAGGGCAGGTTGTCGAACATCACGTTCACCTGGCCCGCGATGAGGTCGGAGAGCGCGGGGCCCGCGCCCTTGTACGGCACGTGCAGCATGTCGCAGCCGGTCATCGACTTGAACAGCTCGCCCGAGAGGTGCACCGAGGTGCCGCTTCCCGACGAGGCCATGTTGATCTTGCCCGGGTTCTTCTTGCAGTACGCGATGAACTCCGCGACCGTCTTCGCCGGAAAGGACGCGGTCACTTCCATCACGTTGGGCGTTCTCACGAGTCCCGCCACGGGCGCGATGTCGCGGACGAAGTTGAACGACAGGTTCTTGTAGAGGGTCGCGTTGATGCCGTTGGCCGGATTCACCAGGAGCATCGTGTAGCCGTCGGGCGGCGCGTTGACGACGAACTCCGTGCCGATGTTGTTGCCGCCGCCGGGCTTGTTCTCGATGATGAACTGCTGGCCCATCTTCTCCGAGAGCCACTGCGCGATGATCCGCGCGAGGACGTCCGTGGTGCCGCCGGGCGGGTATCCCACCACCCATTTCACCGTGTGCGTCGGATAGTCGGCCGCCGACGCGGTTCCGATGCAAGAAAGCGCGGCGAAGACCGCAAGGGCGGCGAAACGGGAAAGACGCGTCACGGGCTACCTCCTCGTACGGATTGTGGGAATGCGCTCTGGTGGCGCGTGCCCCATGGTAGCGAAAGGCGGCCCGGCGCGACAGCCCGTGTCAGCGATCGGCCCGCTTCAGGCACTTCTCCCGGTCGTCGCGGTCGACGACGCGGTCGCATTCGCTGCGCTGCCATTCGCGGGCGGCGGCTTCCTTCGGTTCGGGACTGCCGCATCCCGGCAGGCAGAGGAGGGCCAGCAGGACCATCGATGAAGCAAATGCCCTCATGCCCGCCGCCGCTCATGGAGTCGT
>JADGRS010000325.1 GCA_017880705.1 Burkholderiales bacterium | reverse complement strand
ACCGCGCGCATGGCGCAGGTCGTGAAGAGCGCCGGGATCCAGGTCCAATGAAGCGCGCCATGGCGATTCTCCTCGGCGTGCTGGTCCAGGGCGCGGCATGGGCCGCAGCGCCCCTGGAAGTCATCGTGTTTCCCGGGGGCTTCAATTGGCCGCTGTGGGTGGGACAGGAGAAGGGCTTCTTCGCCGCCAACGGCCTCGAAGTGAAAATCACGCCGACGCCGAACTCCGTGTTCCAGATGCAGAACCTCGCCGCGGGGAAATTCGACATCGCGTTTTCCGCCATCGACAACGTGGTCGCGTACGACGAAGGGCAGGGCGAGGCGCCGCTGTCCGAGCCGCCGGACTTCTTCGCCTTCATGGGCGGGCAATACGGCGCGGTGCGGCTGGTCACGCAGCCCGACATCAAGTCGATCGCGGACCTCAAGGGAAAGTCGCTCGCGGTGGACGCGGCGACCACCGGCTATTCGTTCGTGTTGAGAAAGATCCTGCAGAAGGGCGGCCTTTCCGAGTCCGACTACCAGATCGAGCGACTTGGCGGAACCGCGGCGCGCGCCGAGGCATTGATGCAGGGCAAGACCGCCGGCACCATCCTCACCTCGCCGCTGGAGATCGTGCCCGAAGCGCGCGGCTACCCGCGCCTCGCCAATGCGGTCGACGTGATCGGGCCTTACCAGGCGGTGCTGGGTGTCGCGCGGCGGGGCTGGGCGAAGTCGAACGAAGCGGCGCTCGTCGGATTCATCCGCAGCTATGTGAAGTCGCTCGACTGGCTCGCCGATCCCGCGAACCGGGGCGAAGCGGTCGCGATCTATCGCAAGTTCCTGCCGCAGGCGAGCGAGGCGAGCGCAAACAAGGCCTGGGAGGTCCTGCTCGCCGGGCCCGAGGGATTCCAGAAGAAGGGCAAGCTCGACATCGCGGGCATCGAGACGGTGCTCAAGCTGCGCAGCGAGTTCGGCCGGCCGCAGAAGAACCTCACCGATCCGTCGAAGTACATCGACGAGTCGTACTACCGCAAGGCTATGAACTGAGGCCGTCCTTCACGTCGACGTTCTCGGGCTTCAGCTCGATCCCCGAGGCTTGCGCCTGCTGCAGCAGCAGCGTCGAGAAATCCTGCTCGGTCCAGCCGCGGCCCATCATGGACTGGATGAGGTCGCGCGTGGCGGCCGCGAGCGGCATCGGGACCTCGAAGCGCCTGCCCGCATCGAGACCGAGGTCCATGTCCTTGCGCAGCAGCGTCGGGGTGAAGGTCACCTTGAAGTCGAGGTTCACGAACGCCGGCGTCTTGTAGCGCGAGAACATCGAGCCCATCACGCTCTGGTTCATGAATTCGAGGAACGCGTGGCGCGGCACGCCCGCCTTCTGGGCGAGAATCGTGATCTCGGCGAGCGACTGGGTCACGACGCCGAGGAAGACGTTGTGGCAGATCTTCACGATGCGGGCGAGCTCGCCCTCGCCGACGTAGCTCGCCGACGGGCCGATCATCTCGAGGAACGGCAGCACCTCGTCGAACGCCTTCTTCGGCCCGGAGCACACGAACGAAAGCTTCCCGGCCTTGATCACCTTGGCGTTGCCCGACACAGGCGCTGCGAGGTATTCGATGCCGCGCGCGGCGAGCATCTTGCGCAGCTCCGCCGATCCCTCGAGGGAAATCGACGAGCACTCGACGACGATGCGCGGCATCTTCTTCGCGCCCTTCAGCAGGGCCGACATCACTTCCTTCACGTCGTCCCACGTGGAGACCATGCAGAAGACGATGTCACGCGCGGCGAGCTCGGAAACAACGTCCGCGATCTTCGCGCCGTACTTGCCGAGGGGCTCGGCCTTGGCCCGCGTGCGGTTCCACGCGAGCACGTCGGCGCCGCCCTTGGCGAGATGCCCCGCCATCTCGAAGCCCATGCGCCCGGCGCCGATCCAGCCGATGGTGGATTTCGGCGCGGCCGTCTCGCGTCGTTGAGCGGCAGCCTTGCTGTCCGCTCCAACGACCGCCCCGGTGCCGGCAATACGTGAAGATCGTTTCTTAATAGGGGTTGGCAACGGGAAGCTCCTGTGCGGGATAGAGCGAGATGATCTTCGCGCCTTCGGGTGTGAGAACCACTTCTTCTTCGATGCGCGCCGCCGACACGCCGTCCTTCGCCGGGCAGAACGTCTCGACGGCGAACACCATTCCCGCCTTGAGCTCGTAGGGCTCGATGAAGGAATTGAGGCGCGAGATGAGCGGGCGCTCGTGCAGCCCGAGCCCGAGCCCGTGGCAGAAATTGAGACCGAAGGCCGACATCTCGGTCTCGAAGCCGATCTCGGTGGACTTGGGAAACTTTTTCGCCACCAGGTCCGTGGTGACGCCGGGCCTGAGCATCGAGATGGCGTCGTCCATCCAATGACGCGCGCGCTTGTATGCGTCCCGCTGCTCCGGTGTGGCCTTGCCGACCGAAAACGTGCGGTAGTAGCAGGTGCGGTAGCCCATGAAAGAATGGATGATGTCGAAGTACGCCTGGTCGCCGGGACGGATGAGGCGGTCGGTGAAGTTGTGCGGATGCGGGCTGCATCGCTCGCCCGCGATCGCGTTGACCGCCTCGACGCAATCCGATCCCATCTCGTAGAGTCGCTTGTTGGCGAGCGCCACGATCTGGCTTTCCTTCACTCCCGGGCGCAGCATGTCTGCAATGTCGTGATAGACGCCATCCACCATCGCGGAAGCGGTGTTGAGCAGCGTGATCTCGTCGTGGCTCTTCACCTCGCGCGCCGCGAGCATCATCTGCTGGCCGTCGCGGATCTCGAGTCCCTGGTCCTGGAGGGCAAAAAGCATCCCCGGCTCGCACACGTCCAATCCCACCGGCATTCCCGCCACGCCCTCCTTGGCGAGGATGTCCTTGATCTGCTTCGCCGCCGCTTCGAAAAGGCCCACCTCCGGGCCGATCGCGCCGCGCATGCCGGGATTTCCGGCGTGCACGTGGTCTTCGTGAATCCACGGGCAGTAGAGCTTGTGATGGCGCGCGGCCGAGCCGAAATCCCAGATCCAGGGGTCGCCCGTTCCCGTGAGGAGGCAATAGCGGATCAGCTTGTCGCGCGCCCACTCGCCGATCACGGTGCTCGAGATGTAGCGGATGTTGTGCTGGTCGAAGCAAAGCATAGCGCCGAGGCCCGAGTTGGCGAGCGACTGGCGCGTGCGAGCGAGGCGGTAGCGATGCAGTCGCGGGAAGTTCACGCGCTCCTCGAAGTCCACCTGCGTGATTCCCGGCGCCTGGAGCGGGCGGTGCCAGCGGTGGCCGGGGTCCAGGTCCTTCTTGTCGATCGGGACGAACTCGGGCGCCTTGTCTTTTTTTCTCATCGGTTCTGCTTTTCCCGGTTGTGGGCGAGCTTCCATCGCGCGGAATCGCATGAGATTATCGCACGGCCCAATCCGTCTACGACATCGAGGAGAGATCCATGCAGTCAGTTCGAACCGTATCGCTGGCCCTGGCATTGAGCTTCGCGGCCGGCGTCTGCGCCCAGACCCCGGGCGTCGCCGAGAAGAGCAACATGGCGCTCGTCGGCAGCGATCCGCTTCAATCGCGCAGCGCCTACCAGCCGCTGGTGCACAAGCAGGGGGATCGATGGATCGCGTACATCGGCCATCACGGCGGAAGCTCGATGAATCCGCTGACGGGCGCCGTCGAGGACAACGGCACCTCGATCCTCGACGTGACGGACCCGCGCAAGCCCAAGCCTCTCTCCCACATCCCGGGCGAGCCGGGATCGGGCGAATCCGGCGGCGCGCAGATGGTGCGCGTCTGCGACGGCGCGACGCTGCCCAAGGGCGACAAGTCGAAGGTGTACCTGCTGCGTCCGTTCGGCAACCTCGCGCACGAGATCTGGGACGTGAGCGATCCCGCGCATCCCAAGCTCCTCACGACGGTGGCGAAGGGACTCAAGGGCACGCACAAGAGCTGGTGGGAATGCGACACCGGCATCGCGTATCTCGTTTCCGGCATCGAGGGCTGGCGGGTGCGCCGCATGACGCAGGTCTTCGATCTCTCCGACCCGGCGAATCCGCGCTTCATCCGCGACTTCGGACTGGCGG
>JADGRS010000324.1 GCA_017880705.1 Burkholderiales bacterium | reverse complement strand
TCGACGACGATGTCGCGATCGGTCACGATGCCCACGGGTTTCGGGACGTCGTCCGCTTCGACGACGACCAGGCAGCCGACGTGGCGCTCGCGCATGATCCTCGCGGCTTCCGGAAGCAAGACATCGCGCTTCGTGACGGCCACGTCGCGCTTGCAGACTTCGATGATTTTCATGGACACCTCAATCAAGGGGAAGGTAACGGGCAAGGACAAAGAGAATCCCGCCGGCGATGGCGACGATCGCGACGCCGGCGAGGACGATGAGCAGTGTCTTCATGAGGCTCTCCTGAGGTCCACGGCATCGCGGGACCATGCCGCGTCGAACGCGCCGAGGAACTCCTCGAGCCGCGTTCTTTCGAGGCGGTCGATGCCGGCCGCCTGCGCGCGGCCGCCCGCGGAAGGAAAGCGGCGGCAGAACTCCACGGCCGAAGGCGTGCATTCCCGAGGCGCCCTCACGCTCACCGCGAGGTTGCCGTCCGCGCGGAACGTGAGCACGGCGTGCGCACGGGAGGGATCGGCGAGCGCGAGGCGATTGGCGAGCGTGCCGCCGACCCGGCGCGCCCACGCGTCGTCCGGCAGCAGCCACGCCGCGGCGCGGGGCGCTTCGCGCAGTGGCGCGATCGCCAGCGCGCGCTCGAGGTCCGCGCCCTTCTGCGCGCCGAGGCGCGCGACCAGCGGCTCCTTCTGCGCGAGCTCGAGCGGATCCGCGTAGTGGCTGACGATGCGGTACAGATCCGCGGCCGGCACGAGCACGTCGGCCTCGGTCTCGCCGTAGGCGCTGTAATTGAGGCTTGTTCCCAGCTCGCGCAGCTTTTCGAGCCGCTCGGCATCGAGCCCGAGCGGCCGCGCAAGGTCGCGCGCGGCATCGTCGAGGTTGTCGCCGAATGCGCCCACGACGGCCCAGGCGCGGAATCGCCCGCCGACGTACCGGTCCACGAGCGCGCTGGTGCACGCGGCGCCCGAGTCGTCGATCACCGCGGTGAGGCGCGGATGCGCCGGGATGTCGCCGGAATAGTGATGGTCGAAGTAGTGGACGACGGCTCCGCGCTCGAGCATCGCCTCCAGCGCGTCACGATTGCGATCGAGCGAGACATCGAGGACCGTCACCACGTCGCCGTCGCCGGCGGGCACCGATCGCAGCAGGTCGATGTCACGTTTCAATCCCGTGACAAGAGTCGACTCGAGCGGATCCGCCAAACGCAGTTGGTGTAGCGCGCAAATTCCGTCCGCATCGCCGTTGAAGACGTCGAAGTAGCGCATTCGAAAAATGCTAGGCGGTTTTCTTCATGAAACGTTGACTGCCATCAAGTCCCGGACGAATGCGGGGGCTAGGGTTCATCCAGAACCCAATCCTGGAGGTGTCCCATGTCCGAGACCATCGATGTCACGCGCAACGACGATATCCGTGACGAGCCCGCGGCCGATCCGATCGTCTCCCCGGGACGCCGCACGTTCCTGAAAGGCGTGGCCGGCGCCGGCGCCGCCATCTCGTTGATTCGCGCGGTCGACGCGCGCGCCGAGGGCGAGCTCGGCTACTGGGCCAAGGATCTTCCCGCCGCCAAGCAGGTGCAGATGTACACGGACATCTGCCGCATCCGCTGGCACGAGCGGACCATGGCCGACAAGATGCTCACCGATTCGAAGTATCGCGGCTACGACCATTTCTACGCGGGCCAGGAAGCGGTCGCGGTCGGAGTTTGCGCGGCGTTGCGAAACAAGGGCAACTTCGACGAGGTCGACTACGTCTACAGCTCGCACCGCTCCACCGGCCACGCGTTGGCGAAGGGCGTCGACATGAAGAAGATGGCCGCGGAGAACGACTTCCGCGCGACCGGTCTCAACGGCGGCTATGGCGGCGAGATGCACCTCTCCGACAAATCCTGCGGCTTCATCGGCGCCGACGGCATGATCGGGCCGGCCCCGCCGATGGCCACGGGCTCGGCGTTCGCCATCAAGGCGCGCGGCAGCAAGCAAGTGGTCGTGGTGTTCGCGGGCGACGGCACCTACGCCACGCCGCACTTCCACTCCGCGCTCAACAACTCGGCGCTGCTGAAGCTGCCGTTCATCTATGTGCTCGAGAACAACCTCTACCATCAATACGCGCACTACTCGCTTTCGTGCCCGATGAAGGACATCGCCGAGGCGGCGGGGCCGTACCACATCCCCGGCGTGGTGGTGAACGGGCAGGATGTGATGCAGGTGTACAACGTCGCGAGAACCGCGGTCGAGCGCGCGCGTGCCGGAGGCGGCCCGACGCTCATCGAGGCGAAGACCTACCGCTACTACAACCACTGGGGCGCCCCCGGCGCCAAGCCGGGAGAGCTCGGCGCGTTCGGCTACGACCCGCTGGCGATCTCGTCCTTCCGTCCGGAGCGCGAGCTGCGCGAATGGATGGCGCGCGATCCGGTCGACATCAGCCGCAACGTCCTCGTCGCCTGGGGCACGCTCACGCGCGCCCAGGCCGACGCGATCGAGGCGGCGGCGAAGCAGGAGGCGATCGACGCCTTCGCATGGGCCGACGCGCAGCCCTACTGCAAGCCGGAGGATGGCTTGAAAAACGTGTTCACCCAGGGCTCCGTCGCAGCCCGGCAATTCGGCTGAGGAGAAGACCATGGCAAAGAAAAGCTGGATGTACTCCGTCCTCGAGGCGGTGCAATACGAGATGCGCGCAGACAAGAACATGGTGTGGTTCTTCGAGCTCACGCCGCCGGTCGCGGCCACGCCCGGGAAGCCTGTGATCAACCTGGAGAAGGAATTCGGCCGCAACCGCGTGGTGAACACCGGCATCGACGAGATGTGGATGGCGGCGGCGACGCTCGGCGCGGGGCTCGCCGGATCGAAGGCCGTGACCTACATCCCGTACCAGGGCAACTGCATGTGCTTCCAGATCATCCAGAACCACGCGGGGAAGCTGCGCTCCATGACGGGCGGCGTCGCGTCGATGCCGATCGTCTACATCCTCGAGATGACCGGCCAGACGCCGGGATTCGGCGGCCAGCACTCGGACTACGAGATCGACAGCTACTACATGCACATCCCGGGCGTGAAGACGGTCATCCCGTCGACGCCCGCCGATGCGAAGGGAATGATGGTCTCGGCCATCCGCGATCCCGACCCGGTGGTCTATCTCTATCCCGCCGGGCTTCGCGAGCTCATGGAAGAAGTGCCCGACGACCAGTACTCGACGCCGCTCGACAAGGCGGCGGTCCGGGTCGTGGGGAGCGACATCACCATCGTCAGCTCCGGCGGTGGCATGCCGGACGTGCTCGATGCCGCGGAGCAGCTGAAGGCGCAGGGGATGAAGCCCGAGGTGATCGACCTCAGGTGCCTGAAGCCCATGGACACCGATACGCTGGTGAGGTCGGTGCAGAAGACCAAGCGCCTGCTCACCGTCGATCAGTCGTACTACACGCTCTGCCCCGGCGCGGAAGTCATCGCGCGCGTGGCGGAGAACGTGGACGGCGCGCGATTCAAGCGCGTGGCCTTCCCCGACTCGGCACCCCCCGCGTCGCCGGAGATGTTCCTGTGGATGCGTCCCAACGCCGGCCATGTGGTCGCCGCGGCGAAGAAGCTCGTCGGATGAGTGCCGCCATGGATACGCACGTCGCAGCAGCCACCTGCACCGGCTGCGGCGGCGTGAATGTGCACAGCGCCGAGGTTCGCTCCGCGTTCTTCGAGGGCGAGCGGCTGGTGGTGATCGAGGACATTCCCGCCCTCGTCTGCGCGAGCTGCGGCGAGCATTTCTACGACGACGCCACCATCGTCATGCTCGACCTGCTGCGCGGCGAAGGCTTCCCGCCGGAGCGCGCGCGCTCGGAGTTGCGCGTGCCGGTGTTCTCGTTCGGCGAAAGGTCGGGCGCGAAGGACCCGCGATGACGCGGGCGCAACGTTGGGGCTGGGTGGTCCTCGCCGCCGTTGCCGCGGTGGTCCTCCTGTTCCTCACGCGCTCGGCAGCCGCCCAGGACTTCACCTTCATGCCCAAGGGGGGCAAGACATTGCTGATGGATATCCTCGGGGCGCCGGGGAGCGCCGCGGAGCTTCGCACCGTCGCGCAA
>JADGRS010000323.1 GCA_017880705.1 Burkholderiales bacterium | reverse complement strand
AGGCCGAGTGGCGAGCGATGAAGTCCTTGATGCGCGGATAGATCATCTCGCGGTACTTGCGCCCGCTGAAGATGCCGTAGTGGCCGACCCCCTTCGCCTCGAAGTGCTGCTTCATCTTCGCGGGAATTCCCTTGGTGAGCCCCTGCGCGGCCTCGGTCTGTCCGTTGCCGGAGATGTCGTCGAGCTCGCCCTCGATCGTGAAGAGCGCGGTGCCCTTGATCGCCTCGGGGCGCACGCGCTCGCCGGCGACGACGAGCTTGCCCTGGGGCAGCAGGTGCTTCTGGAAGACGCGCTCGATGGTCTCGAGGTAGTAATCGGCGGGAAGGTCCATCACCGCGTTGTATTCGTCGTAGAAACGCCGGTGCGCGTCCGCGCTTTCGCCGTCGCCCTCGACCAGGTGATGGTAGTACTGCACGTGGGATTCCATGTGCCTGTCGGGATTCATCGCGACGAATCCGGCGAATTGCAGGAACCCCGGGTACACGCGGCGCATGAGGCCCGGAAAGCGCATCGGCACGCGCTGGATCACCTTCGCCTCGAACCACGAGATCGGGTGCTTCGTGGCGAACGTATTCACCGCCGTCGGGCTCCTGCGCGTGTCGATCGGCCCGCCCATCATGGTGAGCGTGCGCGGGATGGCCTCGCCCGCGGCGCTCATGAGCGCCACGGCCGCCATCACCGGCACCGTCGGCTGGCACACGGATATCGCGTGCGAATTGCGCCCCATGAACGCAAGGAACTCGCGCACGTACGCGACGTAGTCGTCGAAGTGGAACGGGCCCACGGCGATCGGGATCTCCTTCGCGTCGATCCAGTCCGTGATCCACACGTCGTGGTCGACGAGGAGCGCCTTCACCGTGTCGCGGCAAAGCGTCGCGAAGTGCCCCGACAGCGGCGCGAACACCACCACGCGCTGCTGCTTCGGCGCGCCTTCCTTGCGGAAGTGAAGCAGGCGGCAGAAGGGCTTCTCGACGTCGTAGACCTCGGTCACCGCGTAGTCGCGGGTGCCGATCCGCACGGAGTCGATGCCGAACGGCGGACGCGCATAGTGCTGCGTGAGGCGCGTCATGAGGTCGAATGCGGCGGCCACGTTGCGGCTGCCGGGAAGATAGGAGAGCGGGCTGTCGGGATGGCCGTAAATCTCGTTGGCCGCCCGGGCGAAGACCCGCCAAGGCTCCATTGCCGCGCGTTGCCAGTCGTAGAGCTGGTAGAGCATCGCTTCCAAAGACTAGGCCTCTATTCCATGTTGCATTGCCGCATAGTTTAAGCGTTTTTTGCTAAGCTCTGACTGATATTAGTCAACCTACGTGCCATGCCCCAGGACAAGCATTCCGCGGAGCCGCTGCCGCTTTTTCCCCCAATCGAGCCCTTTTCGAGCGGAATGCTCGATCTCGACGCCCCCCATCGCATGTACTTCGAGCAGTCGGGAAATCCGCAAGGCGTGGCGGCGGTCTTCCTGCATGGCGGACCCGGGGCCGGCGCGAGCGCCGTGCATCGCCAGTTCTTCGACCCCGCGTTCTACCGAATCATCGTCTACGACCAGCGCGGGGCGGGACGCTCGACGCCCCTCGGCTGCCTCGACGACAACACCACCGGCCACCTCGTCGCGGACCTCGAGCGCCTGCGTGCCCACCTTGGAGTCGACCGGTGGATGGTGTTCGGCGGATCGTGGGGATCGACGCTCGCCCTCGCGTACGCCGAGCATCATCCCGAGCGCTGCCTCGCGCTCGTGCTGCGCGGGATCTTCCTCTGCAGGAAGAGCGAGATCGACTGGTTCCTGTACGGGCTCCGCGCCATCTTTCCAGAGGCTTGGCGCACTTTCTCCGGATACATTCCGGAGGATGAGCGCGCCGACCTCCTCGGCGCGTACCACAAGCGCCTCACGCATCCCGATCCGGCGGTGCACATGCCGGCGGCGCGTTGCTGGAGCGTGTACGAAGGCTCGTGCTCGACGCTGCTTCCCAATCCCGCGCTGGTCGCCGACTTCGCCACCGACCGCGTAGCGCTCGGGCTCGCGCGAATCGAGGCGCATTACTTTCGCCACGACATCTTCCTTCCCGAGAACTTCCTGCTCGCGAACGCCGGCCGGCTGAAGCCGATTCCGGGGGTGATCGTGCAGGGCCGCTACGACATCGTTTGCCCGACGGTCTCCGCCGACGACCTCCACCGCGCGTGGCCCCAGGCAAGCTATACGATCGTCGCCGACGCCGGTCATTCGGCCTTCGAGCCGGGCATCCGCTCCTGCCTGGTCGCCGCCACCCAGGAGCTCAAGGCGCGGGTTTGAAAGGATGGGAGTGATGCAACCGCAAAGCTTTGAATCCGCCGATAAACGCAGATGAACGCCGTAACCCCAAAGGCGATTCAGGATTTCAGGCGATCTTCTGCGACGTATTGGAACCTTCACACCAAAGATGATTTTGCGGCGTTCATCTGCGTTTATCTGCGGATTCAAAGCCTTTCTCTCATCGTAACCCCAGCCGTCAAGATGAGCCGGTGAGCTCCGCGATATCGCGGATGAAGCCGCGAAGGCGATCCCGCAGGTTCTCCCGTTGCTCGTCGGTGAGCGTGGCGAAAAGCGCCGCGATCATCTCGAACATCCGCTCGTCGCGCTCGCGCAGCTTTTCCTGGTAGGCGGGACGCCGCCACTCCCCGGCTTGCAGCAGCAGCCGCGTGAGTTCCGCGATCATGCGCTCACGCGAGACCCCGGCGCGAATCGACGCGAGCATCTCGCCCTGCCGGTAGCGGCGATCGGCGAGGCGCTCCGCGGTGAGGTCCTCGCCGAGGGCAAGGCGCTCCCTCACCAGGTCGCGCTGCGATTCCGAGAGCGTGCCCGTGAATTCCTCGATGTGGCCCATGAGCCTCGCCGCGCGATTCTCGCGGCGTTCTTCGGGCGAGCCCTTCACCGAGTCGCGCACGAGTTTGTCGTTGTCGGCCATGAACTTGCGCTCGAGTTGCGACACCTGTTCGGCATCCAGCTGCAGCAGCAGGTCCGCGATGTCGGGAATCACGCGCTCGACGGTTCGATGGTAGTAGGCGCGCAAATCGCGATCGGCGTCCCGCGCATCGTCCGCCGAGAAGCGGCCGGCGCTCTTCTCGGAGATCGATTCGAGGAAGCGGCGGTACTCGGGCAACTCCTGGGCGCGGTGCCACGTGAAGGCTTTCTTCAGGCGCTTGCGCAGGGAGTCCTTCTGCTGGCCGGAGAGGTCCACGTAATCGCCGGCCATCCAGGCGAGCATGGGCATCGCGTTCGCGTACGCGAAGGGCGCGTTCGAATAGGCGAGCTTCGTGAGGCTGCACGATCCGCAGAGGAACGCGGCTGCCGCGAGGGCGGCGAGACCGCGACGGGTCACCACGGAATCGGCTTGCGGTCCCTGAAGAATTGGCCCGTCGGTCCGTTCGAGGGCAGCAGCGCCAGCCACACCGCGGTGTCGGCGCCTTCCTCGACCGTGCGCGGCGCTTCCTCTCCGCCCATGTCGGTCTTCACCCATCCGGGACTCATCGAGTTCACGAGGATCCCCGTGCCCGCGACCTCCGCGGCGAGGGTGCGCGTGAGCGCGTTCAACGCGGCCTTCGACACGCGATAGGCCGGGCTGCCCTCGCCCATCTGGTGCAGCTGTCCCAGGCCGCTCGAAATGTTGACGATGCGCCCGTAGCGAAGCTTCCTCATGAGCGGCACGACCTCGCGGCAGGTGCGCACCGCGCCGAAGAGATTCGTCTCGAGGGTCTCGCGCCAGATGGAGGTCGGAGTGTCGACGACCGTCGCATCGGTCTCTTCCGGATATACGCCCGCGTTGTTGACCAGGATCCCCGGCGAGCCGTGGTGCTTCTCGACGTGCTCGACGAAGCGCCGCACGCTCTTCGTGTCGTTCACGTCGAGCGGAAAGGCGGCGACGTTGGGGCCTTCCTTCCCGAGGCTCTCGAGGGCGACGTCGCACTTGGCCTTGTCGCGCGCGCCGACGACGACGAGGAGATCGGACTTCATGAGTTGGCGCGCGATCTCGTGGCCGATCCCCCGGTTTCCACCGGTCACAATGGCGATCTTCTTGACGGTCATGG
>JADGRS010000048.1 GCA_017880705.1 Burkholderiales bacterium | reverse complement strand
AAGTACCGCGCGAGATCCGCGTCGAGTAGCTGCGGAAGCCACGCGCCGGCGGCGACGATGACCTGGCGCGCGCGATACTCGGCGGCCTCGGTGCGCACGCGCACGGCGCCGCCCTCGTCGGCGATATCGTCGACGCGCTCGTTGCGCCGCAGCTCCGCGCCGTTCTCCTCGGCGAGCGCGAGCTCGGCGCGGATGCACGCCTCGGGACGCAGGTACCCCGCGGCGGGCTCGTAGTATCCGACCTCGTTGTCGCTCACGTTGAATTGCGGGAAGAGCTCGCGCAGGTTGCCGGCATCGAGCAGCTCGTGCTCGACGCCGAAGCGGCGCGCCGCGGCGAGCGTGTTCTCGAAGAAGTTCGCGACGTGCGTGGTCGCCCGCCGCGCGCTGCTCGAGATGATGAGGCCCCCGGTGACGACGAGGAGCTCTTCGCCCGTCTTCGCCTCGATGTCGCGCCAGATCTGGTGCGAGCGGCGCACGATCGGCGTGTAGTGCTCGCCCTCGCCGATCGCGATGCGCGTGATGCGGGTGTCGCCGTGGGACGAGCCGAGCGCGTGAGGCGGCGCGAAGCGGTCGATGCCGAGCACCTTGGCGCCGCGCTTCGCGGCCTGGTACGCGCTCGCGGCGCCCACCGCCCCCAATCCCACGATGATGAGGTCGTACAACTAGTCGGCCCTGGCGCCGCTATCCTTGGCGATCTTCGACCACTTCGCGATTTCCGACTTGATCCAGGCGGCGAATTGCTCGCGTGAATTCCCGACCGGGGTGAACGCGAGATCCTCGATCTTCGCCTTCACGTCGGGAGAGCCGAGCATCTTCAGCACCTCGGCGTTCAGCTTGTCGAGGATCGCGGCCGGCGTCTTCGCAGGGGCGCAGAGCCCGATCCAGCCGACGCTCTCGAAGCCCGGGAATCCCTGCTCCGCAATGGTGGGCACGGCCGGCAGGTAGGGCGAGCGCTTCGGGATCGCGACACCCAGGGCGCGCAGCTTCCCCGCCCTCACCTGCGCGAGCACGCCGGTGATCGTGTCGGACATCGCGGGAAGCACCCCGCCCATGATCTGCGTCTGCGCCTCGGCGCCGCCCTTGAAGGGGATGTGATTCATCTTCACGCCCGCGGCCTGCTGCAACGCTTCCATGGTGAGGTGGCTCGTGGACCCGGTACCTAGCGATCCGTACGCGATCTCGCCGGGCTTCGCCCTCGCCGCGTCGAGGAGGTCCTTCAGGGTCTTGTACGGCGTCTGCGAGCCGACCACGATGACCTGCGGCGTGAGCACGAGGTTCGCGATCGGCTCGAAGTCCTTGATGGGATCGTAGGGAAGGTGCGCGTAGATGCCGGGGTTGATGCCGAAGGGCCCGCTGGGGCACGCGGTGAGCGTGTATCCGTCGGGCGGCGCGTTCTTCGCGGCCTCGGTGCCGATGATGCCGCCGGCGCCCGCGCGATTCTCGACGATGAACGTCTGGCCCATGGACTTCGCGAACTGGTCGGCGCTCACGCGCGCGATGATGTCCGTCGCCGATCCCGGCGTGAACGCCACGATGATCTTGACGGGCCTCGTGGGGTAGCCCTGCGCGTGAGCGTGGGCGGCGAAGGCGAGAACGCAGAGGGCGGCGAGCGAGCGAATCGAGGGCATGGGCGACTCCTTGTGCCCCCGATTCTAACCAACAACAACGATCAGATCTGTCCCATCAGCACGAGGACGAGAATGATGATGAGCACGAGGCCG
Organism: Burkholderiales bacterium; assembly: GCA_017880705.1. Taxonomy (GTDB): domain Bacteria; phylum Pseudomonadota; class Gammaproteobacteria; order Burkholderiales; family Usitatibacteraceae; genus Usitatibacter. Next base: position 10,641 of record JADGRS010000048.1, on the reverse strand, counting down.
AGCCCGCCGGTCGGCCCGTATCCCCAGCTGCGGCTATGGGGCCATGTGGGTATCGCGCCGATCAGCATGAGCACGACGATGATGAGCAGGATCATTCCGATGGACATTGGGTATCTCCGGTTATTCAGCGATGGTATTCGCCCCACCGGCGAGCCGCAGCCTCACTCGCGCTCTTTCGCTTGTAGGACTGCGGGAGGGGATTTCAGAATCCGTAAAGCGCCGCGGGGTTGCTCACCAGCACCCTGAGCCGCGTGACCTCTTCGACGATCCACTCCTGGAAGAGATCGAAGAGGACCGCGTCGTCGGGCTTGCTGTGGGGCTCCGTCGGATGCGGCCAGTCGCTTCCCCACACGCAGCGCTCGGGCGCGTGCTCGATGAGCGCGCGCGCGATGGGCTTGATGTCCGCGTAGCGCGGCGGGCCGATCTTCGTGTCGAGGTAAGGGCCCGAAAGCTTCACCCACGCGTTGCCCTTGTCGATCAGCCTCTTCACGACGCGCAACGCCCCGTGGCGCGTGCCTTCCGGTTGCGGCAGGCGCGCCATGTGGTCGAACACGACCGTGCCCGGCAGCCCCTCGATGAGCGAAGCCATCTCGACGATCTGCTCGGCGCGCAAATGCAGCTGCACGTGCCAGCCGAGGCGATGCACCCGATGGGCGAGCGGCTCGATCATGTCGGCCGACGTCACCGCCGTACGGGGCTCGTGCAGCGAGAAGCGCAGGCCGCGAATGCCGCCCTTGTCCATCGCCACCAGCTCGGTGTCCGTGACGCTCGGATGAACCACCGCGACGCCGCGCGTGGCGGCGATGCCGAGCTGCGCGATGGCGTCGAGCGTGACCTGGTTGTCCGTCCCGTACGCCGCGGGCTGGACGATCACCGCGCGCGACGTGCCGTTGCGCTTCTGCAGCAGCCGATACTGCGCCACGGAAGCGTCCGTGACCGCGCGCAGGTTCGGCCACTTCATCTTGAAGCGCGGATCGTAGATGTGCACGTGCGAATCGCACGCGTCGGCCGGCGCCTTGTAGCGCGGGATCGATGTGCCGGAGGAGTTGGGAACGGGAACCGCGATCATTCGCTCTCGCCGGCCTTCGTCTCCCCGCCTTCGCAGACCGCGCCCTGCGCGAGGAGCTCGTCGTAGCGCGCGTCGTCCACGCCGACTTCCCGCAGCAGCTCGCGGTTGTGCTGGCCGAGCCGCGGCGCGCGCGTGCGGATGGCCCCCGGGGTCGCGCTCAATCGCGGCACGACGTGGTGCATCGGAAACTCGCCCATGTCCGGATCCGGATAGTCGGCGATCACCTCGCGCTCGATGAAATGGGGATCCTCGAGGATCTGCGTGATGTCGTAGATCGGGCCGATGGTGACCTCCGCCTTCTCGAAGAACGCGACGTTCTCGGCCTGGGTCATCTTCGCGACGAACGCGGAGATGATCGCGTCGAGCTCTTCCGCGTTCTTCACGCGATCGGCGTTGGTCCGGTAGCGGGGATTGTCGATGAGGTCGGGCCGGCCGATGGAGGTGAACACGCGCTCGGCCATCTTCTGGGTCGAGGCGGAGAGCGCCACGTAGTGGCCGTCCTTCGCGCGGTAGGCGTTGCGCGGGCCCGAGTTGGTCGAGCGGCTGCCGGTCCGTGGCTTCACCTTGCCCGTGAGGCGATAGCTCGCCGCCTGGGGGCCGAGCACCGTGAAGAGCGGGTCGAGGAGCGGCAGGTCGATCACCTGGCCCCGGCCGCCGTTCACCTCGACTTCGCGCAACGCGATCAACACGCCCGACGCGCCGTAGAGGCCCGCGTAGGAATCGGCCAGGTAGATCGGCGGCAGCACCGGCTCGCGGTCGGCGAAGCCGTTGAACGATGCGAAGCCGGAGATTCCCTCGACGAGCGTGCCGAAGCCGGGACGCCGGCGGTACGGCCCCGTCTGTCCCCATCCGGAGATGCGCACGATGACGAGCTTCGGATTTCTCTCGAGCAATATTTCGGGCGCGAGGCCCATGCTCTCGAGGGTGTCGGGGCGGAAGCTCTCGACGAACACGTCGGCCTTCTCCACGAGCTTCAGGAGGATGTCGCGCGCCTCGGGCTTGCGAAGCTCGAGGGCGAGGCTCTTCTTGTTGCGCGCGTAGAGCTTCCAGTTGACCTGCACGTCCTTGGTGCACCACGCGCGCAGCGTATCGCCCGCGGCGGGCTCGACCTTGATCACCTCCGCCCCGAAATCCGCGAGGAGCCCCGTGAGCGTGTTGCCCGCGACGAGGCGCGAAAGATCGAGCACGCGCACGCCGTCGAGGGCGCCGCGCTTTCCGGGCGCGTAGTCGCGCTTCTTCAGCACGCGCTCATTCCGGCTTGATGCCCGCGCTCGCCGCGACCTTCTTCCATCCGGCGATCTCGTTCCTGATGGTCGCCGCGAATTGCGCGACGGACATCGGCGCGGGCTCCGCGCCCTCGCGCAGGAGCACTTCCTTCATCTCCGGGCTGGCGAGGATCCGGTTCACGTCGATGTTGACCTGGATCGCGATGTCGGGCGACGTGCCCGGCGGCGCGAGGATTCCCCACCAGAGCTCGAAGCTGTAGTTCGGCACGCCCATCGTCGCGAGGGGCTGCAGGTCGGGAACGACGGGCGAGCGGCCCTTGCTCGTCACGCCGAGGCCGCGCACGCTACCCGCCTTCACGTGCTGGTAGATCGAGGGCGCGCTCGCGACGAGCACGTCGACGTGGCCGCCGATGAGGTCGGTCACCGCGGGCGCCATCCCCTTGTAGGGCACGTGCGTCATCTTGATGTGCGCCGCTTCCATCAGGAGCTCGGTCGCGAAATGATTGGTGCTGCCCTGCCCCGAGGAGGCGTAGTTGAGCTTGCCCGGGTTGCGCCGCGCGAGGTCGAAGAGCTCGAGTGTCGTCTTCGCGGGGAGCTTGTTCGAGACGGTGAGGATCATCGGCCCCTTGGCGACCATCGCGACCGGCGTGAAGCCCGCGATGGGATCGAAGGGAAGACTCGGCTGGACGGCCGCGTTGGTGGTGAAGGACGACGAGAGAAGGCACAGCGTATAGCCATCGGGCGACGCCTTCGACACCAGGGCCGCGCCGATCGAGCCGCCCGCACCCGGGCGGTTGTCGACGATCACCGGGATCTTCCACGCCTCGGAGAGCTTCTTCCCGAGCTCGCGCGCGAAAGTGTCGTTCGATCCGCCCGGGGGATACGGAACGACGATCGTGACGGGCTTCGACGGCCACGAGAGCTGCGCGAGCGCGGGCGCCGCGGCGAGCGCCAAGGCCGCGAAAATTGGTGTCAGGTACGCATTTCGGCAGTGAGCACCGGCGAGCCGGTGCAACCGAAATGCGTACCTGACACCAATTTTCATTGAACCGTCCGCTCGTCGGGAGCGATCAGCCGCAATTTCTCGGCGAGCGCGAGCACCGCCTCGGCGCGGCGCACGAAGGGCGCGTCGACCATCCTGCCGTTCACGGTGAAGGCGCCGATGCCCTTCGCGGCGGCTTCGCGAGCCGCCTCGACCACCCGCAGCGAATGCGCGATCTCCGCGTCGCTCGGGCGGAACGCGGCATTGGCGAGCGCCACCTGGCTCGGATGGATGCAGCTCTTGCCGAGGTATCCCAGGCGCCGCGCGGCTTCCGCCTCGCGCTTGTAGCCCTCGGGATCCTTGAAGTTGGCGTAAGCGCCGTCGTAGGCCCACACGCCGCCCTCTCCCGCGGCGATGCGGATGTGCAGGAGGAGCGACTCGATCATCGGCGCATTGTAGCGATCGATGTCGAGGGGCTCGATGAGATCTCCCCATCCGGCCTGCAGCCCCTTCACGCGCGGGCTCGCCGAGGCGATCTCGGCGGCGAGGCGAAACGCCCTGGGCGTCTCGATGTTGGCGAGGATGCCGATGGGTCCGACGCCCGCCTCTCGCTCGGCCCTTTCGATCGCCTCCGCGCACTCGCGAACGTCATCGGGCGATTCGATCATGGGCAGGTTCACGAGATCGACGCCAGCGCCGGCGACGGCTTCGATGTCGGCGGCGAAATGCGGCGTCGCCAATCCATTGACGCGCACGATGATCACCTTGCCGTGGCCCGGGGCCAGCGTGCGAAGAAATTTCGCGAGCTCGCGCCGCGCCTCGTCCTTCATCGATTCGTCGACGGCGTCCTCGAGATCGAAGGACAATCCGTCGGCCTCGCCCGCCATCGCCTTCGCGAAGAGCTCCGGCCGCGAGCCGGGCACAAAGAGCTTCGAGCGCATGGGCTCAGCCGAGGCGGCTGACGACCGCCCTCGTGAACTGCTTGGTTGTGGCCTTGCCGCCCAGGTCGCCGGTGCGCACCTTGTCCTTCAGCAGCACCGCGTCGATCGCGTCGCGCACGCGGCGCGCCTTGTCCATGTGGCCGACGTGGTCGAGCATCATCGCCGCGGAGAGCATCAGCGCGAGCGGGTTGGCCACGCCCTTGCCGGCGATGTCGGGCGCCGACCCGTGAACCGCCTCGAAGATCGCGGCGTCGGCGCCGATGTTGCCGGCGGGCGCCATCCCCAGGCCGCCCACGAGGCCCGCGTTCAGGTCCGAGAGGATGTCGCCGAAGAGATTGGTGGTGACCAGCACGTCGAACTGCCACGGGTTCATCACGAGCTGCATCGCGCAGGCGTCGATGATCCGGTCGTCGCACGAGATGCCTTTGCTCTCGTAGCGCTTCGCAACCTCGCGCCCGGTCTCGAGAAAGAGCCCCGTGAGCGCCTTCAGCACGTTGGCCTTGTGCACCAGCGTCACCTTCTTGCGATTGTTCTTCAGCGCGTAGTCGAACGCGAACTCGTTGATGCGTCGCCCGCCCGCGCGCGTGTTCACTCCCGAGGCGAGCGCCACGGCACGCGGATCGTCGCCGATGGGAATGTAATGCTCGAAGCCGACGTACAGGCCCTCGAGGTTCTCGCGGATGAGGACCAGGTCGATCTTCTCGTAGCGGCCGCCCGGAATCAGCGTGCGCGCGGGACGCAGGTTGGCGAAGAGCTGGAACTCCTCGCGCAGGCGCACGTTCGAGGAACGGAATCCGCCGCCGACCGGCGTGGCGAGCGGCCCCTTGAGGGCGAGGCGCGTCTTGCGGATGCTCTCGATCGTCGCCTTGGGCAGGGGATCGCCCTCCTTCTTGAGGCCGGCCACGCCCGCGGTGTGCCATTCGTATGCGAAGGGAGCGCCCACCGCCTCGAGCACCGTGACCGTGGCCTCGGCGACCTCGGGCCCGATGCCGTCGCCCGGGATGAGGGTGACGGGAATGGTGACCGGCTTCCGCGGGGTGGCCTTCTGGGTCTTCGCGACCATGTCATCTTTCCGATAGTGCTCAAGAGGACAAAGTATAAGCGAGCCGCCATGGCCGTTCCTGAATCCCGGGGCCGGCTCCTTGTATGATGATTCGATCATGGACGACAAGAAAGACAAGGGCCTCGAGAAGGGCCTCACGAGCTATGGCGATCGCGGCTTCTCGCTCTTCCTGAGGAAAGCGTTCATCAAGGGCGCGGGCTACACCGACGACGCGCTCGCGCGCCCCGTGGTCGGCATCGCCAATACCGGCAGCTCGTACAACCCCTGCCACGGGAACATGCCGCAGCTGATCGAGGCGGTGAAGCGCGGCGTGATGCTCGCCGGCGGCTTGCCCATGGACTTCCCGACGATCTCGATCCACGAGAGCTTCGCCCATCCGACCTCGATGTACCTGCGCAACCTCATGTCGATCGACACCGAGGAGATGATCCGCGCGCAGCCGATGGACGCCGTGGTCCTCATCGGCGGCTGCGACAAGACGGTCCCCGCGCAGCTGATGGGTGCCGCCTCGGCAAACGTGCCGTGCGTGCAGCTCGTCACGGGCTCGATGCTCACCGGCTCCCACGACTTCGAGCGCGTCGGCGCCTGCACCGATTGCCGCCGCTACTGGGGACGCTACCGCGCCGAGGAAATCGACGCCGACGAGATCGCGCGCGTGAACGACCAGCTCGTCGCGAGCGTCGGCACCTGCTCGGTGATGGGGACGGCGAGCACCATGGCGTGCATCGCTGAAGCCCTCGGAATCGCATTGCCCGGGAGCGCCTCGGCGCCGGCGGTCACGGCGGATCGCATTCGCATCGCCGAAAGATCGGGCGCGACCGCGGTGGCGATCGCCAAGTCGAGGCTCACGCCCGACCGGATCCTCACGGCTCACGCGTTCGAGAACGCGCTGCGCGTGCTGCTCGCGATCGGCGGATCCACCAACGGCGTGATCCACACGACGGCGATCGCCGGACGCCTGGGCATCGCCCTCGACCTCGCGCGCCTCGATGCCATGGGCCGCGAGACACCGGTGCTCCTCGATCTCAAGCCCTCGGGCAAGCACTACATGGAGGACCTGCACCGGGCGGGCGGGCTGCCGACGCTGCTTCGCGAGTTGAAGCCGCTGCTGCACCTCGATGCCCTCACCGTCACCGGCCGCACGCTGGGTGAAGAGATAGACGCGACCCGCCCGTTCGCTCAGGACGTGGTGAGGACTTTCTCCAATCCCATCTATCCCCAGGGCGGCATCGCCGTGCTGCGCGGCAATCTCGCCCCCGGCGGCGCGCTCATCAAGCAATCGGCGGCCGATGCGAAGCTCATGAAGCACGAGGGCCGCGCGGTGGTCTTCGAGAATGCCGAGGACATGGCCAAGCGCATCGACGCGGACGACCTCGATGTGAAGGCCGACGACATCCTCGTGCTGAAGAGCATCGGGCCCAAGGGCGCGCCCGGAATGCCCGAGGCCGGCTACTTGCCGATTCCCAAGAAGCTCGCGCGCGCCGGCGTGAAGGACATGGTGCGCATCTCCGACGGGCGCATGAGCGGCACCGCGGCGGGAACGATCGTGCTGCACGTGACGCCCGAGGCGGCGGTGGGCGGACCGCTCGCGTGGGTGCAAACGGGCGATCGCATCCGGCTCGACGTGCCCGCGCGCGAGATCTCGCTCCTCGTTTCCGACGCAGAGATGGAACGGCGCAGGAAAGAGCACCCGGTGCGCGAGCCGCGCGCGCATCGCGGCTATCTCAAACTCTTCCTCGACACCGTGACCCAGGCCGACAAGGGAGTGGACTTTGATTTCCTCCGGAAATAAAAATTGGTGTCAGGTACACATTTCCGTTGACGGAGTCTCCTCGGAAATGTGTACCTGACACCAATTTTTATGGCCCACCTCGAGCTCGACAATCTGACGAAGCACTACGGAACGGTCCACTCCGTCGACGGCATCGGCCTCGCGGTCGAGAAGGGCGAGTTCATCTGCCTGCTCGGCCCCTCGGGCTGCGGCAAGACGACGACGCTCAGGATGATCGCGGGCTTCATCGAGCCCGACGCGGGCGAGATTCGCGCCGCGGGCAAGGTGATCTCCTCGGCGCGCGAGGTCGTTCCGCCCGAGCGGCGCAACATGAGCATGATCTTCCAGAGCTACGCGGTGTGGCCGCACATGACGGTGCGCCAGAACGTGGCGTACGGCCTGAAGATGAAGTCGATCCCGCAGGCGCAGCGCGACGCCCGAACCGACGCGATGCTCAAGGCGACCAAGCTCTTCGCCCAGGCCGAGCGCTATCCGTCGGAGCTGTCCGGCGGGCAGCAGCAGCGGGTCGCGCTCGCGCGCGCGCTCGCCCCGAACCCGGATATCCTCCTCCTCGACGAGCCGTTGTCGAATCTCGACGCCAACCTGCGCGGCGACATGCGCCTCGAGATCCGGCGCCTGCACGATGAATTCCACACCACGTCCATCTACGTGACGCACGACCAGGTGGAAGCGATGACCATGGCCGACCGCATCGTGGTCATGAACGCCGGGCGCATCGAGCAGATCGGAACGCCCGAGGAGGTGTACGACCGGCCCAACTCGCGCTTCGTGGCGCGCTTCCTCGGCGGCAGCAACGTGATCGAGGGGCTGCACGTCGCCGGGCGGCGTGTCGATGTCGCCGGGCACGCGATCGAGGTCGAGCAAGGCGAGCTCGCCGGTCCCGGCCGCGAGACCGGCGTATGCGTGAAGACCCACGACGTCGAGCTTCTCACCGATGGGCGAGCCGATGGCGGCAACACCATCCCCGGGGTGGTGCGCAGCCATTCCTTCCTCGGCAGCCATCGCGACTACGTGGTCGACATCGGCCAGGACATCCTGGTCGCGGCCCCCGCGGCCCTCGTGGTGCCCGCCGGCGCGAAGGTGCGCGTGAAGTTTCGCCCGGACAAGTGCCGGGGGCTGGTACGGTAGGCATGGACAACGAAAGCGAGGAGAGAGAGATGAAGAAGATGAGATCGGCCGCATGGGGCATTCTCGTGGCGAGCGCGCTCGCATGGCCCGCCGTCGCTCAGGAGACGACCCCGGCGATGGTCGCCGCCGCCGAGAAGGAGGGCAAGGTCGTGTGGTACTCGTCGGTCGACGTGAAGGTCGCCGAGGGCGTCGCCAAGGCCTTCCGCGAGGCCTATCCGAAGATCCCGGTCGAAGTCGAGAGGAGCGGCTCCGAGCGCGTCTTCCAGCGCATCAACCAGGAGTACCAGTCGAACATCAAGAACGTGGACGTGGTGAACTCGTCCGACGCGTCGCACTTCATCTTCTGGAAGCAGCAGAAGTGGCTCGCGCCCCACACGCCACCGGACGTGAAGCGCTTCGCCGCGCAATACAAGGATCCCGAGGGCTACTTCGCGACGTGGCGCGCGACGCTCTCGGTGATGGCCTACAACACGCAGCTCGTGCCGGAGAAGGACGCGCCCAAGGGCTACCTGGATCTCCTCGACCCGAAATGGAAGGGCAAGCTCACCAAGGCGCACCCGGGGTACAGCGGCACGGCGCTCACCGGCACCTACGCGCTCACCAAGGCGCTCGGCTGGGACTATTTCGAGAAGCTCGCCAAGCAGGGCGTGCAGCAGCTGCAGTCGACGACCGCGACGCCCAAGAGCATCGCGAGCGGGGAGCGCGCGGTGATGGTGGACGGGAACGAATACAACATGTTCATCGAGATCGACAAGAAGAGCCCGGTGAAGATCGTGTACGCGAAGGAAGGCACGCCCTTCGTCGCCTCGCCCACCGCGATCTTCGCCGACGCGCCGCACCCGAACGCCGCGCGCGTCTTCCAGAACTTCCTCTACACCGCGAAGATCCAGCAGCTCATCATCGACGAGGGCGGAGCGCGCTCCGTGCACCCCGACGTGAAGGAGCCCGCGGACCGCGTGCCGCTCGCGAAGATCAAGATGCTCCCCGACGACCCGGGGGGCATGCTGCCGCAGGTGGCGGACATCAAGAAGCGGTATACGGCGATCTTCGGCAATTGAGCGCCGCCGTCGAGAAGCGGTCCATCGACTGGACCGCTCCCTTCTCCATCGCGATGGTGGTGCTGCTGGCGGGGCTCGTGCTGCTGCCGCTTTTCTGGCTGACGGTCACGAGCCTCACCGACGACGCGAAGCATTTCACGCTCGCCCACTACCGGCACTTCCTCGACGACGAGAGCTTCGTGAAGCCGCTCGTCACGACGCTATGGACCTCGGCCGCGGTGGGCGTGCTGTGCGTGCTCGCGGCGGCGCCCATGGGATGGCTCGTGGCGCGCACGCGCCTGCCGTTCAAGCGCACCTTCCGCACGCTGATCCTCGCCTCGTTCGTGACCCCGCCCTTCCTCGGCGGCTTCGCGTGGGTGCTCCTCGGCGGGCCCAACGCGGGGCTCGTGAACCAGTGGTACTACGCGCTCTTCGGCTTGAAGCCCTTCGAGGCGCAACCGCTCATCAACATCTTCAGCGCGTGGGGAATGGTCTTCGTGATGGCGCTCTATACCTTCCCCTACGTCTTCACCTTCGTCGCCAACAGCCTCGACGTGATCCCGAGCGACCTCGAGGAGGCCTCCTCGATCCTCGGCGCGCCCGCGTGGCGCACGGCCCTGCACGTGACGCTCCCCCTCGTGCTCCCGGCGCTCCTCGCGGGCTTCCTCGTGGCGTTCCTCCAGTCGATGACGCTCTTCGGCGTGCCCGCGATCCTCGCGCTCCCCGCGGGAATCGACACGATGACCACCAAGATCTGGAGCCTTTTCCAGTTTCCGCCGCAGCTGGGCCTCGCCGCCGCGGCCTCGCTGCCGCTCCTCGTCGTCACCGTCGTCCTGCTGCGCGCCCAGGCGGCCATCATGGGCCGGCGCGGCTACTCGGTGATCGGCGGCAAGAGCACCGGCCAGCGCCTCATCAAGCTGGGCCCCTGGACCGTGCCCGCGCTCGCGCTCTTCGTCTTCGTGCTCGGCTGCTCGATCATCCTTCCCTACGGCGTGCTGGTGCGCACCGCGTTCGTGAAGAACTGGTCGGGCCCCGTGGAAGGCAACTTCACGCTCGAGCACTGGCGCTTCGTGTTCTTCGAGTTCAGCCAGACCAAGGACGCGCTCCTCAACACGTTCATCCTCGGCATATCCGCGGCGACCGCGGGCACGCTCCTCGCGACGACCGTCGGGTACCTGAGCATTCGCAAGCTCGTGTGGGGCCACCGCTACCTCGCGTTCCTCGCCACCGCTCCCGTGGCGATTCCCGGCATCGTGCTCGCGGTCGGGCTCTTCCTGAGCTACACACACCCGCCGCTTCTTCTATACGGAACGCTCTCCATCATCTTCCTCGCGTATCTCACCAAGGAGCTCCCGGTGGGCTACCAGCAGATCGCGGCGTCGCTGAAGAGCGTGCACCCCGAG
>JADGRS010000322.1 GCA_017880705.1 Burkholderiales bacterium | reverse complement strand
GAGCGCGGCGAGCTGCGAGGGCGTGCACGGGGCGAGCTCGACCCCGATCAGTCCCGCTGAGCCGAGGAAGTCGCGCTTCCAGAGAGCGTGCCCGGGATCGCCCTCGAGCGCCGGATGAAGGACGCGCTTGACCGCCGGATGCGTCTCCAGGCGCCGCGCGACCTGCATCGCGCTCGCCTCGTGGCGCTTGAGCCGCGTCTCGAGCGTGCGGATGCCACGCAGCGTGAGGAAGAGGTCGTCGGGGCTCGCCGTCTGGCCGAGATCGCGCGCCGCGTCGCGAAGCGCGGGCCACCAGGCCTCGTTCGCCACCACGGCGCCGATCAGCACGTCGGAATGTCCCGCAGGATATTTCGTCGCCGCCTGGATCACGAGATCCGCCCCGTGATCGAACGAGCGGAAGAAGATTCCCGTCGCCCAGGTGTTGTCGTGCAGCACCGCGGCGCCGTGCTGCCGCGCGACCTTCGCGATCGCCGGAAAGTCCTGCACCTCGAACGTGAGCGATCCGGGGCTCTCGAGATAGACCGCGCGCGTATTGGGTTTCATCAGCGCGGCGATGCCCGCGCCAGCGAGCGGATCGTAGAAGGTCGTCTCCACTCCGTAGCGCGCGAGCGTGCGCGAGCAGAAGCGCCGCGCGGGACCGTACGCGCTGTCGGTCATGAGCAGGTGGTCGCCCGCCTTCAGGCACGCCATCAGCGCCACCGCCACCGCCGCGAGCCCCGAGGGGAGCGTCACCGCGCGGTGGCCGCCCTCGATCTCGACCATCAGCTCCTCGAAGGCGGCGCGCAACGGCATGTTCGCGATACCGTAGGTCGGCGCGACCTCGTCGGCCTCGAAGCGCGCCTGCGTCGATTGCATTTCCGCGAGCGTCGCGAACGTCACCGTGGAGGCGCGCGTCACCGGAAGGTTCACGGTGCCCGGGGAGGATTTCGCGCGGCGGCCGAGCTGCGCGAGGCGCGTTGCGAGCTTCATCGCCCCAGCGGCCTCACCGCGGCTTCCACGTCGAGCGTGCTGCGCTTGCCGCTCGGGTCCTCGAGCGTGAGGGTGAGCGGCACGCTGTCGCCCGCGCCCAGGGGCTTCACGACGCCGAGGAGCATCACGTGGTAGCCGCCAGGTTTCAGCTCGATGCGCTTGCCCGCGGGCAGGGCGACGAAGTCGACCGCCTTCATGCGCATCGTGCCGTTGGCCATGTCCGACTCGTGGATCTCCGCGCTCTTCGCGATCGGCGAGGCGACCCCCACGAGCCTCGTGTCCTCGGTGCTTTGCAGCGTGACGAAGGCGCCGGTGCTGCGCTGCGCCGGCACCGTGCCCCTCACCCACGCGTCCGTCGCCGTCACCGCGGCCTCAACATCCAGGGCGCATGCAGTGACGACCATGCAAGCGAGAAGCTGTGAAAACGCAGATGAACGCAGATTGAGCGCAGATGAACGTAAACCTGCAACGTGCGCATTTCGAGCCAATGGGCCGGTCATACGCAAATTCCGCAAAGCCTGGGGTACGTTCATCTGCGCTCAGTCTGCGTTCATCTGCGTTTCCAAAGCCCTTTGGCCGGCATCACTCCCCGTCTCAGCCCCCGGCCCGAACATGCGCTCCATCTCGCGACGAACCTGCACGGCCTGCGAGTTCGGGTCGCAGTCGACGTCGTCCCAGCTCACTGTAGCCCCTGCGGCGACATCGCGTTTCAGCGTCACCCGGTGCGCGAGGCCGATGGGCAGCGCGCGCGTGGCCCTCGAGTGCGCCGCGCCCATGAGCTTTCCCCACACCGTGTATCCGCCTTCGCCGTCGAGCATCTCTCCCGCGCGCAAGCCGCGTTTCGCGGTTGCGACGCAATCGCCGCGCCAGCCGGTCGCCGAGCCCGTCGCCTCGCGGCGCAACGCCACGCTGGCAACGCTCACGCCGAGCTCGAGGCCGATGAGATGGCTCGGCTTGTACATCGCCGCGTATTCGCCCGTGGGATCGGTCGCGATTCCGTATTCCTGGAAGCAGCGGCGCACGTACTCGTGCTCCGCGGCGAAGGTGACGTAGACGCCCCAGCGCAGGTCGCGGAAGACGGGCCGGCCATCGCGCTCGAGGCTCGAGATCACCTCGACCTGGCCGGGATGATGCAGCCGCCCGCCCACGGAACGGGGCCTCAGCACGCGCGCAAGATCGTCGACGCCGCACGGCGGGAACTCGAGGCCGTCGGGCGCGGGCGTAAGCCCGGTCGCGTTCGCGACCGCGGCCATCTCGATGCCGCTCTTCGTGCCGTCGAGGAACGAATTGAACATCTGCGCGTTGAAGTCGCCCTTCGCCACCATCTCGTCGCTGAAGCCGTAGTGGCCCCACACGGTCCCGGGCGTGGCGGCGTGGTACTCGGGCAGGTACTTCGTGCCCTTGCCCGCGGCGATGACGGTGAAGCCCGCGGTGCGCGCCCAATCCACGAGCTCGCAGATCAACGCCGGCTGGTCGCCGTAGGCAAGCGAATACACGATTCCGGCCTCGCGCGCGCGCTGCGCGAGAAGCGGCCCCGCGAGCGCGTCGGCCTCGACGTTCACCATGACCACGTGCTTGCCGTGCCTGCAACACGCGAGCGCGTGCGTTATTCCCGCGGCGGGACTGCCCGTCGAATCGATCACGACCTCGGTCGCTTCATGGGCGATGGCGCGCTCGGCGTCGTCGGTCACGAGCGTGGTTGCGTCACGCCTCGCCTCGTCGAGCGACTTCGCCCCGTAACTCGACGCCGACCAGCCCACCCGGGCGAGAGCGGCGCGCGCGCGATCCGGGGCGAGGTCGACGACCGCGAGGATCTGCAGCCCCGGGGTGCGGCGCGCCTGAGAAAGGTACATGGAGCCGAACTTGCCTGCCCCGATCAGCACCACCCGGACCGGGTTCTTCTGCGCGGCACGGCCCTGGAGGAGTCGATGAAGGTTCATACGGTAGGTTCTTGCCGACGGACGGCCTAGCAGTTTACCGTGCTCTGAGGGGAGAATGATGCGTGAATAGCACGCTCAGGATCGACCGCGCAGGTATCGACGAACGGGTGCGTTCGCTCGCGCCGGGGCTGGACGTGCTCGGGCTGCCCGCCTGCGTGCTCGACGAGGCGCTGCGCTATCGCTACGTGAACGCCACGTACGCCGCGAACAGCGGCCTCCCCCGCGAGGCGTTTCCGGGCCGGACTCCCGACGAGGTGTTCGGCCGCGCGCCCCGGGACGATCGCCGCCATCACCTGGCGCGGGCGCTCGCGGGCGAAACCTCGATCTTCAATCGCCGCTCCGTCCATGGGCCCACCGCGGGACTCTGGATGCGCGCCCACTACTTTCCCCTGCGCGGCGGCGACGAGGCCGTCGTCGGCGTGCTCGTCGTGCTGGTCGACGTGCAACAGCTCAAGGATGCCGAGGCGGCGCTCGCGGACCGCGAGCGGCAGCTTTCCCTCATCATGGATTCGGTGGGTTTCCCGGTCACGTACGTCGATCGCGCGCACGTGATCCGCTTCGCGAATCGCCCGAGCTGCGAGTGGTCGGGGCGCACGCACGACATGATGGTGGGCCGCTCGACCACCGAGGTGATGACGCCCGAAGTGGCGCTCGCCGCGACCCCGCTCCTTGAGCGCGCGCTCGCCGGCGAACCCATCACCTATGAGCGCGAGGCGCTCTGGCCCGGGCGCGAGAAGCGCCAGATCCGCGGCCAGATGATTCCCGACCGCGACGCTTCGGGCGCCGTGCTCGGCGTCCTTATCGTGCTGATCGACATCGAGAAGGACCACCAGCTGCGCCGCGAGATCGAGGCGAAGGAAGCGCAGCTGCGCGAGTTCGCCGAGAACATCCCCGGATCCGTCGCGTTGGTCGACCGTGACTTCCGCTACGTCTTCGCCAACAAGATGTTCCTGAAAAGCCGCGGGCTGCCGCTTGACACCGTCGTCGGCCTGCGCGTCGAGGATTTCTTTTCAGAGGAGGATCGAGTCCGCTACTTCACGCCCAATGTCGAGCGCCTGAAGCGCGGCGAATCGACTACCCACGAGCGCCTCGTCGGCCCCCCGGGCAAGGAGCCGCGCTGGCACCTGGTGTAGCTCGCCCCGATCATGGTTCCCCTCGAGGACGGCAC
>JADGRS010000321.1 GCA_017880705.1 Burkholderiales bacterium | reverse complement strand
GAGCTGAAGCACGGCGAGCGTTTCGAGGCGAAGGTCGCGTCCATCGGCGCCAAGCTCGGCTCGAAGAAGCTCGGCTACAACCCCGACACCGCGCACCAGATCGTGAACACCGGCGCGGCGGCCCTCAAGTTCCTCGCGGTGAGTACCATGATCGACACCGACATCTGGCAATACCCCGACTCCGGGAAATGGGGCGGGGTGGGCGGGAGGCCGCCGAACCGTCCGGGCGAGGCGACCTTCACTTCGCGCTACGTCGCCGACGGGTCCGAGCTCGACTACTGGAAGGGCGAATGACGATGGCGCTCCTTTCCCCCGAATCCCTGAAACGCATCGAGCGCGAGGCCGCCAAGTACCCGCCCGAGCAGCGGCAATCGGCGGTGATGTCCGCGCTCGGCATCGCGCAGGACCAGAACGGCTGGCTCTCGAACGAGCTGATGGAGGAGGTCGCCACGGTGCTCGGCATGCCGCCGGTGTGGGTGTACGAGGTCGCGACCTTCTACAACATGTACAACCTGAAGCCCACCGGCAAGTACAAGGTCGTCATCTGCACCAACCTGCCGTGCGCGCTCTCGGGATCGGTCGACGCCGCGCATCACCTGCAGCACAAGCTCGGCCTCACCGGCTTCAACCAGACCAGCGCCGACGGGCGCGTGACCCTGAAGGAAGGCGAGTGCTTCGGCGCCTGCGGCGATGCGCCGGTGATGATCGTGAACAACAAGCGCATGTGCGGCCGCATGACGCCCGAGAAGCTCGATCGCTTCCTCGAAGAGGATTTGAAATGACGATGCTCGACTACGGTCCCGACGCCGTCATCATGAAGGGCCTCGACGGCGCGAACTGGGGCCTCGAGGGCTACCAGGCGCGCGGCGGCTACCAGGCGATCGCGAAGATCGTGAACGAGAAGATCACGCCCGACGCGGTGATCGCGGAGGTGAAGAAATCGGCGCTGCGCGGGCGCGGCGGCGCGGGCTTCCCGACGGGCCTCAAGTGGTCGTTCATGCCGAAGAGCTTCGCCGGCCAGAAGTACCTCGTCTGCAATTCCGACGAGGGCGAGCCGGGCACGTTCAAGGACCGCGACATCCTGCGCTACAACCCGCACGCGTTGATAGAAGGGATGCTGATCGCCGGCTACGCCATGGGCGCGACGGTGGGCTACAACTACATCCACGGCGAGATCTGGAACGAGTACGAGATCTTCGAGAAGGCGCTCGACGAGGCCCGCGCGGCGGGATTCCTCGGCAAGGACGTCCTCGGCGGCGGCTTCGATTTCGAGCTGCACGCGCACCACGGCTTCGGCGCGTACATCTGCGGCGAGGAGACGGCGCTCCTCGAGTCGCTCGAGGGCAAGAAGGGAAACCCGCGCTTCAAGCCGCCGTTCCCCGCCTCGTTCGGCCTGTACGGCAAGCCCACGACGATCAACAACACCGAGACCCTTGCCGCGGTGCCGTGGATCATCACCCAAGGCGCCGACTGGTTCGTCTCCATGGGCCGGCCCAACAACGGCGGCACGAAGCTCTTCTCCGTCACGGGCAACGTGAACAAGCCCGGCAACTACGAGGTGAAGCTCGGCACGCCCTTCGCGAAGCTCCTCGAGATGGCAGGCGGCATGCGCGGCGGCAAGAAGCTGAAGGGCGTCATACCCGGCGGCTCGTCGATGCCGGTGCTTCCGGCGGACGTGATGATGGCGCTGGACATGGACTACGACTCGATCGCCAAGGCAGGGTCGTTCCTGGGCTCCGGCGCGGTCATCGTCATGGACGAGGACACCTGCATGGTGAAGGCCGCCGAGCGCCTCGCCTATTTCTACTTCGAGGAATCGTGCGGGCAATGCACGCCGTGCCGCGAAGGCACGGGCTGGCTCTACCGGATCCTCAATCGCATCGAGCACGGCGCGGGGCGCATGGAAGACCTCGAGCTGCTGCTCAACCTCTCCGACAACATCCAGGGGCGCACCATCTGCGCGCTGGGCGACGCGGCGGCGATGCCGACGAGGGCTTTCGTGAAGGTGTTCCGCGACGAGTTCATCCATCACATCGAGCACAAGTGCTGCAGCGTGAAGCCCGGCGGCTACAGCTCGTCCAATCCCGACTTGAACAAAATGGCGGCGGACTGATGAGCGACGTCAAGATGATCAGCATGGAAGTCGACGGCCAGCCGGTGAAGGTCGAGGCCGGCAAGACCGTGATGGACGCCGCGAACAAGCTCGGCATCTTCGTGCCGCACTTCTGCTATCACAAGAAGCTCACCATCGCGGCCAACTGCCGCATGTGCCTCGTGCAAGTGGAGAAGGCGCCCAAGCCGATGCCGGCGTGCGCCACGCCCGCGACCGAGGGCATGAAGGCCTTCACGCACTCGGACCCCGCGATCCAGGCGCAGAAGGGCGTGATGGAGTTCCTCCTCATCAACCATCCGCTCGACTGCCCGATCTGCGACCAGGGCGGCGAATGCCAGCTGCAGGATCTCGCCGTGGGTTACGGGCCTTCGGCGTCGCGCTACCACGAAGCCAAGCGCGTCGTGGTGAACAAGAACCTCGGCCCGCTCATCTCCACCGACATGACGCGCTGCATCCATTGCACGCGCTGCGTGCGTTTTGGCCAGGAGATCGCGGGCATCATGGAGCTCGGCATGGCCGGCCGCGGCGAGCATGCCGAGATCCTTTCGTTTGTCGGCCGCAGCGTCGACTCGGAGCTTTCCGGCAACATGATCGACGTGTGCCCGGTAGGCGCGCTCACCTCGAAGCCGTTTCGCTATTCCGCGCGGGCGTGGGAGCTCTCGCGCCGCAAGAGCGTGAGCGCCCACGATTCCCTCGGCTCGGGCCTCATCGTGCAGTCGAAGGGGGAGCGCGTGATGCGCGTCCTGCCGCTCGAGAACGAGGCGGTGAACGAGGTGTGGATCTCGGACCGCGACCGCTTCGCCTACAACGGCCTCAACTCCGAGGAGCGCCTGCTCCGCCCGATGGTGAAGCGCGCGGGCCAATGGCACGAGGCCGACTGGCCCGAGGCGCTCGATGCCGCCGCGCAGGGATTGAAGGATCTCGTCGGGCGTCACGGCGCCGACGCGCTCGGCACGCTTCTCGCGCCCGAGCTCACGCTCGAGGAGCTGCATCTCGCCGCGCGCCTCGCGCGCGGCCTGGGTAGCGACAACGTCGATCATCGCGTGCGCCAGTCGGATTTCCGCGCGAAACCCATGGCCGCGCCATGGCTCGGCATGTCGATCGAGGACGTGGGCAAGCTCGAATCGGTGCTCCTCGTCGGCTCGACGCTTCGCAAGGAGCAGCCGCTCCTCGCGGCGCGCCTGCGACAGGCGGCGAAGAAAGGTCTCGCCGTCAACGTGCTGCACGTGGCGGCGGACGACCTGCTGATGCCCGTCGCGAACAGCATCGCCACGCGGCCCGACGGGCTCGCCGGCGAGTTGGCGGCGATCGCGTCCGCGGCCGGTGGCAGCGGCGGCGCGCCGGGACGAGCGCCTGGAGATGCGCAGAAGTCGATCGCGGCGAGCCTTTCCGGGAAGCAGCGCAGCGCGATTCTCCTGGGCCACTATGCGCAGCAACATCCCGACTACGCCGCGCTCCTCGCGATCGCGCAGGAGATCGGCCGCGTCACCGGCGCAAAGGTCGGCGTGCTCCCCGATGGCGCGAACTCGGTCGGCGCGCATCTCGCCGGGGCGGTCCCGAAGCGCGGCATGGACGCGCGCGCGATGATCGCCCAGCCGCGCCGCGGCTACGTCATCGCCGGCGTCGAGGCGGAGCTCGACATGGGCGCGCATGCGCTCGAAGCCATCGCGCAATCCGAGTTCACCGTCGCGCTCTCCGCGTTCCGCAACGCCACCACCGATCTCGCGCACGTGATGCTGCCCATCGCGCCGTTCACCGAGACCGGGGGTACCTTCGTCAGCATGGAAGGCCGCGTGCAGACCTTCAACGGCGTCGTGAAGCCCCAGGGCGATTCGCGCCCCGGCTGGAAGGTGCTGCGCATGCTGGGCTCGCTCCTCGAGATTCCGGGATTCGACGCCGACACGATCGAGGCCGTGCGCAAGCAGATCGCACCCGACCTGCAGGCATGGGCCGGCGCGGGCCTC
>JADGRS010000320.1 GCA_017880705.1 Burkholderiales bacterium | reverse complement strand
GAGCCTCGCCCACGTGGTCGCGCTTGCCGCGCTTGAAGAGCGACTCGCCGCTGGTGTCGACGTAGAGCGTGCACATCTTCGCGTCGAGGAACACGTGAATGCGCACGTCGGGATCGCGCGATTCGACCGAGGGCCGCCTTCCGGCGGCAGCGCGGAACTGGTCTGCGACGGCATCCTTCACCCGCAGCGTGATGAAGTCGAGGCTCTTCACCGGACTGCGATGCGCGTTGGTATCGATCTTGAAGGTGCGATCGGCGTTGAAGTGGCTGTTCCAGCGAATTCCCGCCGCGCCGTTGTAGACGTCGTCTTCGCTCTTGTACGGAAACTGCGCCACGCGCCACAGGATGCGGCTCGCGATGCGCGAATGCAGGTTCGCGATGTACACGAGATCGAACGCGCCGCTGAACGCGACGCCCGCCTCGGCGGGCTCGATGGCGCCCGCACCCAGCTCTCCCAGCTCCTCGGCGAGCGCGCCCGAAAGGCCGCGCGGGCATGGGGCGAAGAAATAATGCGTGCCCGTGTCCTGTTTAACCAGGATGCGCGGCGCGGGCTTCGCGTCGGTGGTCATTTCAGAAGGGCTTCACCACGACGAGGATGACGATGGCGGCAAGCAGCACGAGGGGCAGCTCGTTGATCCAGCGGTAGAAGACGTGGCTGCGGCGATTCGCGCCGGTGGCGAAGTCGCGCGCGAGCCGCCCCAGCCAGAAGTGATAACCGACGAGGAGGCCCACGAGGACGAGCTTGGCGCGGAGCCATCCCCCGTGAAAATCGTAGCCGAGCCACATCCAGCTCCCCAGCACGAGCGTAAGCACCATGCACGGCGTCATGATGCCGCGATAGAGCTTGCGCTCCATCACCTTGAAGCGCTCGTCGGACGCTTCATCCGACGATTGGGCGTGATAGACGAAGAGGCGCGGCAGGTAGAACAGGCCCGCGAACCACGCGACCACGAAGATGATGTGCAACGCCTTGAGCCAGAGCATAAGACTATAATTTTACGTGATGTTCACTCCCTTTCCCGTTCTTGCCGCGGCTTTCGCCGCGATCGCGCTCCTCGCCTCGCCCGCATCGCGCGCGGCGACCCTGGTGAAGACCGAGCACGTCGAGGCCGATCTCGTCGCCGACAAGGCGAGCGCGCAGCCCGGCAAGCCGCTGCGCGTGGGGTTGCGCCTGCGCATGGAGCCGCAGTGGCACACGTACTGGAGGAACCCCGGCGACTCGGGGTTGCCGACGAAGATCCAGTGGATCCTTCCCGAGGGCTGGAAGGCGGGCGAGATCCAGTGGCCGTTCCCGCAGCCGCTGCCCGTGGGCCCGCTCATGAACTACGGCTACGAGGACGAGGTGGTGCTCCTCGCGGAGCTGACGCCGCCCTCCTCGGCGCCGGCGGGCAACGCCTCGATCAAGGCGCGCGCCGATTGGCTCGTCTGCAAGGACATCTGCGTTCCCGAGAAGGGCGAGCTCGATTTCGTCCTGCCCGTGGCGAGCCGCGATGCCGGCGCCGATCCGCGTTTCGTCGGAAGCGTCGAGCGCGCGCTCGGCATGCTGCCCGTCGACGCGGCGGGGTGGAAATACGAGGCCGCGTTGCAGGGCAAGTCGCTCGTCGTGCGCCTCACGCCTCCCGAGGGCGCCGCCGCGCCCACGAAGGCGACATTCTTTCCCGAGCGCGAAAGCCTCATCGAGCCCGCGGCTCCGCAGAGACTCACGCGCGACGGGCGCGCGCTGCGCATCGAGATGAAGCTCGCCGATCCGCCCATCGCGGGAATGACTTCACTGAAGGGCGTGGCGGTATCCGACAGCGGCTGGAACGGCTCGAGCGGCCGCAAGGCGATCAACGTCGCGGCGCCGCTGGGCGCGCCGCTGGGCGCGCCGGCGGCAAGCACTTCGACGGATGCACCCGCCGGTGGCGGCATGTTCGCCGCGTTGGCCTTCGCGTTCCTCGGCGGCATTCTCCTGAACCTCATGCCGTGCGTGTTCCCCGTGCTGGGGATCAAGGTGCTCGGCTTCGTCGAGCATGCCCATGGCGATGCGCGCGCGATGCGCCTGCAAGGGGCGATCTTCTTCGTGGGAGTGGTGGCGTCGTTCCTCGCGCTCGCGGCGATCATGCTCGGCCTGCGCGCGGGCGGCACGCAGCTCGGGTGGGGATTCCAGCTGCAATCGCCCGTCGTCGTGGCGCTTCTCGCGGCGCTCTTCTTCGTGCTCGCGCTGACCCTCTCGGGCGTCTTCGAATGGGGCGCCTTCGCCCAGTCGGTGGGCGCGCGGTTGAGCGCGCGCGGCCGCTATGCGGACGCGTTCCTCTCGGGCGCGCTCGCGACCGTCGTCGCCACGCCGTGCACCGCGCCTTTCATGGGCGCCGCCGTGGGCTTCACGCTCACGCAAAATGCGGCGCTCTCGCTCGCGATCTTCGCGACGCTGGGCGCGGGCATGGCCCTTCCGGTGCTCCTGCTCTCGTTCTTCCCGGCGCTGCTGAAGCGGCTGCCGAGGCCGGGCGCGTGGATGGAGACCTTCAAGCAGGTGCTCGCGTTCCCGCTCTATGCGACGGTCGCGTGGCTCGCGTGGGTCCTCGGCGCGCAGTCCGGCAACGACGCGGTGTTCGCGCTGCTCGCCGGATTGGTGCTGGTCGCGATGGGCGCGTGGACCTACGGACGCTCGCTTCACGCCGAGGGAGTATGGCGCCCGACCCTTGCCGCGATCCTCGTCGCCGCGGGCCTCGTGGTCGCGTGGCCGGGCGGCGCGATGAATGCTTCCGGCTCCGCCGCGGCGGCGACGGACGATCTGCAATGGCAGGCGTGGAGTCCCGAGAAGGTGCGCGCGCTCACCGCGGCAGGCAGGCCCGTCTTCGTCGATTTCACGGCCGCATGGTGCGTCACCTGTCAGGTCAACAAGCGCGTCGCGCTGCACAACGCCTCGGTCATCGGCGCATTCGCGGCGCACGACGTCGCGACCCTCAAGGCCGACTGGACGCGCCAGGATCCGCGCATCACGGCCACCCTCGCGGCGCTCGGCCGCAACGCCGTGCCCGTCTACGCGCTCTATCTTCCGGGCGAGGAGGCGCCGCGGCTTCTTCCGGAAGTGCTCACGCCCGCCCTCGTCCTCGCCGAGATCGAAAAGCTCCCGGTGGCGAAGACGGCCGTCACGCAGCGCTGAACAGAAAGGCCAATACATGAGACTGCTCATTGCAGCGGCATTCTCGATCGCATCGACGGCGGCGCTCGCCGCCGCGCCCGCCGGATCGCCCGCGCCGTCGTTCTCGGCGACCGACATCAACGGCAAGCCGGTGAATCTCGCCGACTACAGGGGCAAGACCGTCGTCCTCGAATGGCACAACTTCGGCTGCCCCTTCGTGCAGAAGCACTATCGCAGCGGCAACATGCAGTCGCTGCAGGCGAAGTACGGGGCCGACGTCGTGTGGCTCTCGGTGAATTCGACGAGCAGGTCTTCCTCCGACTACGCCGAGCCCGCGCGGCTCTCGACGCAGCTGCGCGACTTCCATGCCGCGCCCGCGAAGTACCTGATGGACGATTCCGGCGCGGTGGGCATGGCCTATGGCGCCAAGACCACGCCCCACATGTTCGTGATCGATCCCGCGGGCAAGGTGGTCTACAACGGCGCCATCGACGACAAGCGCTCGACCGATCTCGGAGACGTGAAGACCGCGAAGAACTACGTGGCCGCGGCCCTCGATGAACTCAAGGCCGGAAAGCCGGTCTCAATCGCGAGCACCACGCCGTACGGCTGCTCGGTCAAGTACCGCTGAAGAGGAAACCCATGCGAACCGCTTCCATTCCCGTTCTCGCCGCCGCGGCGCTCCTCATCGGCGGCTGCGCCGCCATGTCCGCGCAAACCCCCGACGCCGGCTTGAGCCCCGTGAACGCCATCCGCGACGGCGGCGACGAGCACGTGATCCTGTTCGGCTACGACGTGGTGAGCTACTTCACCGAGGGAACGCACCGCAAGGGCTTGCCTTCAATCAAGTCGGACTACAAGAGCGTGACCTTCCGATTCTCGAAGCCAGAGAACAAGGCGCTCTTCGACGCGGCGCCCGAGAAGTACATCCCGCAGTTCGGCGCCTATTGCAGCGACGGCATCGTGTA